>CAZLKI010000011.1:0-1286 GCA_964560035.1 uncultured Synechococcus sp. | reverse complement strand
GGTAATAGAATCATTGGTACTGCTTATAATTGCTCTGGTGGGGAAACTCCTTGGGGCACAAGTCTATCTTGTGAAGAAAATTACCAAGGTGGTGCAGGTCGTTTCTTTGTCGGTACAACTGAAACTGTTACACCTAACGGCACTCAAACTGGCTACACTGGGGCTAGTGGTACTAACGCTGGTACGACTGGTGAAACCTTTGGTCTAGTTGGGGAAAAATACGGCTGGGTGGTAGAAATCGATCCTAAAAATCCTAACTTCCGTGGTCGAAAGCTTACGGCTTTGGGTAGATTCCGTCATGAAAATGTCACTCTGCGGGTTGAAGCTGGTAACAAGCTAATTGCCTACATGGGATGCGATCGCCGTGGTGGTCATACTTGGAAATATGTCAGTAATGGCACTGTCACCAGACCCACCGATCCTAACAATAGCAATCTATTTAGTGAAGGTAGAATATATGCAGCCCGCTTCGAGCCAAACGGTTCTGGTACTTGGATCGAAATTAACTTATCTACTCCAACTAACCCCATTCCTCCAACCGCGCTATCGTCTGAAGAGTTTAATGCTCTAGGCACTGGAGAAGGTTTGATCTTCGTGCCTCGCCGAAATGGAGTGGCTGGACAAACTATTAACGGTGGTGTATTCGGTTTAAACCGTGCTAACGAAGCTGCCAACATTAGTGGTTATCAAGGTAAAACTTTGGCTAACTTCTATACTACTCAAGGTGCAATTTTAGTTGATGCTTTCCCCGCAGCTAACCTAGCAGGTGCTACTCCTACTGCCCGTCCTGAAGATTTAGAAGTCAATCCTCGTAACCCGCGTGAAATCTTTATTGCTTATACCGATGGCGCACCTGGTGGCGATGGCTATCCCGACTCTCGGATTTTCCAAGTTGCTAAGTTGAGTGCGGCGGTTAATGCCGTACAACAATCTGGTGGTATCTATAAAATCACTGAAAACAGTGGTGATGGTACGGGTACTAGCTTTACTTGGCAAAAACTCAACCAAGGTGGAGAAGCAGGGGCTAGTGGCTCAGGCTTTGCCTCTGTAGATAACCTTGCCTTCGATCCAGTTGGGAATATCTGGGGTGTAACCGATATGTCTACTGGCACTCATAATGGCTTTCGCGTTGGTGCGGCTGGAACTGTAAATACAATCAACCACACTGCAACTGGTAATGTTTCGGCATTTACTGGTGTATTTGGTAACAACTGGTTCTTCTATATTCCTACCAGTGGAACTAATGCTGGTCAAGTCATGCCCTTTGGCTATGGTCCTAACCGTTG
>CAZLKI010000010.1:8033-23868 GCA_964560035.1 uncultured Synechococcus sp. | reverse complement strand
TTTTGATTCAAGAAATCTCTGCTTGGGAAAAACGTAGAAACGAGCTTTCTTGTAAAGTTGATTGGCAATTTACTACTGAAGATGCTCGCATTAAATTAAAACGCCTCTACCCATCAATTATCTCTTGACAGTCTACTAGGCATCTATGCGGTTGAGGTCAGAGAAATTCAACCACCTAAAGACCAAGAGGCAATTCTATGGCGATCGCTCACAACTCATGAAGTCATGTCTCTGGAAAAAACACTCCAAATTGTTCAGTGGTATTGCTGGCGATGGCGGATTGAACAGCTTTTTGCCACTATTAAATTAGCGGGTTTAGATATTGAGTCCTCTCAGTTAGAGTCTCCTGAGGCAATTAAGAAGCTTACTGTTATGGCTTTATCTGTTGCTGTTCGCACTTTACAAATGGTTGAGGGCAGAGAAAGTCCTCACCTATCAGCATCTCTAGCTTTCTCTGACGAGCAATTACAATGCTTATCAGAGATTGAACCAACTTTAGAAGGTAATACTACAAAACAGCAAAATCCTTACCCACAACTTTCCTTATCTTGGGCAACTTGGATTATTGCCCGTCTTGGTGGCTGGTCTGGCTATCGTTCTCAAAGGTCTCCTGGTATGCCTACCATTACTAGCGGTTCCCAACGCTTTGAGGCTATTTTTGTCGGATGGATTTTGCCTAATTCTCGACTTGTGTGTACACGGTAGTTTCCCTTGGGGGGTCGAGCAATTACTAAAAATGATATGCAAAGTATCAGACCTACATTAGACTTAAATGCTAGGGTTCAGAACAATTTAGGTTGTTAAGATTTTGAGGCAAGGAAATCAATTAAGCTTTTTTCGTTTTAGTGTTTATTGCCAATGTAACTTCAGACAATTAAAGAAATACCTCGTTACCTTTCACAGATAATATTTACAGATCGTTTTCATAGATTAATTTTCATTGATGGCAATAATTGTTCAAAAGTATGGTGGCTCGTCTGTAGCTGATGCAGATCGAATTAAAGCAGTAAGCGATCGCGTTAAAAAAACAGTAAATCAAGGCAATCAAGTAGTTGTAGTGGTTTCGGCAATGGGAAAAACTACTGATGGCTTAGTTAAATTGGCACAATCCCTTTCTGATTTGACTTTATCCGATCGAAATCAAGGTCGAGAACTAGATTTATTGCTGACATCTGGAGAACAGATTAGTATTTCCCTAGTAGCGATCGCATTACAGACAATAGGAATACCAGCGATCGCTCTGACAGGACATCAAGTCCGAATCATCACCGAGGCAAATCATACCCGCGCCCGTATTTTGAGAATTGAAATCGACCGGATTAAAGCAGAACTCAGTCAGGGTAAGGTAGTAGTGGTAGCTGGGTTTCAAGGTGTAGATGAACTAGGTGAAATTACTACCCTCGGACGCGGTGGATCGGATACTTCGGCGGTGGCGATCGCGGCTGCAATGCAAGCGGATCTGTGTGAAATTTATACGGATGTACCAGGAATTTTAACTACCGATCCAAGATTAGTCCCAAATGCTCAACTACTGTCAGAAATTAGCTGTGATGAAATGCTGGAATTAGCAAGTTTGGGGGCAAAGGTTTTACATCCTAGAGCCGTAGAGATTGCCCGAAATTTTGGCGTAAAGTTAGCAGTGAGATCGAGTTGGTTGGACGATCTTGGCACAACTGTGACTTCGCCTATGTTTGCCAGTGGAGATCTTGAGGCTTTAGAAGTTAATAGATCTGTAGATGGTGTGTGTGTGGATCGAGATCAAGCTAAAATTGCTCTATTACGAGTCCCCGATCGCCCTGGTATTGCTGCTAAGCTTTTTGGTGCCTTTGCCGAGGTGGGTATAGATGTGGATTTAATCGTGCAATCGATTCGCAAGCAAGCTTTGGGTGAGGATAACTTTAATGATATTGCCTTTACGGTGACTAAGAAAGATTTGGAGCGATCGCAAATCATTGTAAATGGCTTAAATTTGGGAGCTAAAAGTATTATTACTGAAGATCGAATCTGTAAAGTCAGCATAATCGGCGTGGGTATAGTGGGCAGACCGGGAGTTGCGGCGAGGATGTTTTTAGCTCTGGCAGAAGCAGGTATCAATATTCAATTAATTTCGACATCGGAGATTAAAGTTAGTTGTGTAATTGCGGCAGGTGATATATTGCAGGCGATCGCCACCTTACAGAAAAATTTTGACGTACCTATTATTCCTATATCTACTCAAACCATACCAGCTATTACCAATCCAATTAAAGGTGTAGCCCTCGATCGAAATCAGGCACAATTAGCAATCTTACGAGTTCCAGACCGTCCTGGAGTTGC
Source organism: uncultured Synechococcus sp. (assembly GCA_964560035.1). GTDB lineage: Bacteria > Cyanobacteriota > Cyanobacteriia > Pseudanabaenales > Pseudanabaenaceae > PCC-7502. The sequence continues at coordinate 21,552 of CAZLKI010000010.1, read as the reverse complement.
CGCAGATCTACTTCAACAATTGGCAGAGCGTGGGGTATGTGTGGATATGATCATCCAATCTCAGCCCGATCGAGATAGTAATGACATTGCTTTTACAGTACCTAGTTCGGATTTACATTTAGCCGAAACAGTTTTACAACAAGCAGCGTCAAAGCTAGGATATCTCAGGGTTATTAGTGACAGGGCGATCGCTAAAGTGAGTATAGTAGGAGCAGGAATGATTCATTATCCGGGGATTGCGGCTCGAATGTTTAATGCTTTGGCACGAGCAAATATTAATATTGAAATGATTGCCACCTCTGAGATTAAGGTTAGTTGTGTCGTCAGAAAAGATTTAGGTGCTGATGCGTTACGGGCGATCCATGCGGAGTTCAATTTAGGTGGTAACGGTCATGTATTAGTTGGTTCTGCTTTAGCAAAATAGTAACTCTTTGCTTTAAATCTGACTACTAAATCTAATAGGTTTTCTTCTCTAAAATATTACTAAAATTCTTTTAACTTAATTCTCAAGTATGTCCACCGATCAACCTAAATCTAATCAGTCTAAGTTTATTAACCTAGTTAAAGAATATTTACCCACACTGGCGGCGGCAGGACTGATCGTTGTAGTAGTGCGCTCTTTTATTGCGGAACCGCGTTACATTCCTTCAAGCTCGATGGAGCCAACCCTACAAATTAACGATCGCTTAATTATCGAAAAATTATCCTATCGATTTCGCAAACCCGAACGCGGCGAAGTAGTAGTTTTTAATCCTCCGGCGGTGGCATCGGTGCCAGATCCAAGCTTGGTTTATATTAAACGCTTAATTGGACTACCCGGCGATCGCATTTCTATTCGAGATGGCAAAGTTTATGTGAATGGACAAGCATTGAAAGAACCTTACACCAAAGAACCTTCCGACTATACTTTGCCCACCGACGATCGGACTAAATGTCAAAACTGCTTTCTGCCAGATACCTTAATCGAGCCAGATAAAACCTTAAGTTTTACAGTCCCGCCCAATAGCTATTGGATGATGGGTGACAACCGTAATAATAGTCTCGATTCCCATGCTTGGGGCTTTTTACCCGAACAAAATATCGTGGGTAGAGCCTCTTTTCGCTATTGGCCCCCCGACGAGCGCCTTGGAGAATTAGCAACTCCTAGCTATTAGCTCAACTTTAGGAGCGCGTTAATACTGCCTCCATATTAGAGACAAAAGATGTACCTGCGACCACAGCATTGCACATATAATAACGGTCATCATCTTGCTTATAGGCAGTTTGAAATCCAGTTCTGAGTTGCTTATCATCCATTACCCAATAGCGTTGAATAATTGATTCGGGTGCGACCCAACCTTCACCTTCGATTTTCCCCATAGCACTATGCTGCAAGATAAAAGAGAATCGCCGTTCATCAGGATCTAAACGCCCTTTATAGGTAAGGGTAAGTTCGGGTAAGTCACATTCAGGAAAACTTAATTTAGTCGCCATTGTATACCAGTCATCCTTTGTCCAAGTCACTAGGGTACGCCCTTTAACAGGAGTAGCTCCCGATTTGCGATCGATAAATGTGCCTTCTAGCTTCCATCTACCTGATTCTAATAAAAATGTGTGACTCATGAGTTTGTGCCTCCAATCCAGATGCGTAGTCCCCAGAATACAACTAAGATTACCCCAAGGATTAGATCCACCCGCATCAGCTTTAGCGAACTCCATCGGACTTGATGTTGGTTGGGAGTAGTAAATCCTCGAACTGTCATGGCATTTGCAGTTTGATCGGCGCGAATAAATAGGTTGTCTACTAATCTTTCGGCTACGACTAACCACAGAGCGATCGCCCGTTTATAGCCTAGTTTTTTCCAATTAATTGCCCTAGTTCGCACTGCGCGCACCAGATTTTGAATTTCCTCTAAAACCAAAGGGAGAAACCGTAAAGCCAAAGTCAAAGTTAAAGTAATCTCGACAATTGGAATCTTAAACCGTTTAAGCGGAGAACTTAAAGCAGTTATGGCAGCCGTGATCTCTTCGGGTGCTGTTACGAGCAAATATAAAGTTGGACCATAGAGAAAAGTAAAAATTAATGCGCCTACTCTAATTCCCACATCTAGCGATCGCCTGCTGACTTGAACACCGCTAAACTTCCATGCATACTGATAATTTGTGGGCTGGGTTAAAGCCACTTCAGGAATGGGACGACGGGGTTGGTGGGTGACGTTTAAGCCATCTGAGGAAAATGTAACCAGACAAAACACTAAAGTTGATAGGGTTAAAATCAAAGCCATTTGTTGCTTCCACACCCGTTCGGGAATTTTGGCTGTAAGCGTGATCCCAATTAAAATCGCCACAACTCCCAATCGCCATAGCGGGTGTGCCAAAGTTGGAGATAGCAAAAAAGTCAAAAGCCAAAACAGCTTAATCCTTGGATCGATCTTATGTAACCAAGTAATAGGTTTTTCTAAATATAGACCAATGACTAGCGATCGCAGTATATCCATTCAAGTTTGTTTATTTTTTTATAACTCTATTCTGTTTGAGAAATGTATTCAAGATTTATATTTTTAACAACAAAAGCCAGATCAACTTGAGTTCGGGAAATTTAGCAACTATCAACTAGCGAATCCAAACTAATTAGGATATATGCGCAGGCGGCGATTGGGTTCGTTACCAAAGCTTGTAGACTTCAGGTGATAATGCTCGACCAATTCATGTTGCATTCGGCGAATTTCCGAAGAACGGGGTAAAAGCTCGACTGGTTGTCCTTTAGGAATTACGATCTGCTCTACTGCCAACCGTGTTTCTTCTAATGCTTCCATTTCATCTTCGGAATCGCCATAGGCAAATAACGATAGATCGTTAGAGGGAGATATACCCATCGGCTCATCAATTTGTAACATTCTGCGGAACGCCCGCGTGATTTGCGGAATGGTACTACTTTTAATCACATGAATGGGAAGGGAGCGATTTTGAGCGATTTGGCGTAGTTTAGATTGTTGGCGGACGTGCGATCGCAAGGTTAAAATCATATCCGCACTATCCATATCCTTAGTCAAAACTACAGGTAGCTTCAATCCCTCGATCACTTCCTCTGCCTGATGACGACTTACAGCATAGAGATAGATGTAAGCAAATTCTCCTTCTTTTTCCTCTTTATGAACGCTGAGTGGTTCGACTGAACCGTTAAAATTACCGTTATCTTCTTCTTTCTCCGTCCAATCGCCATCACTCCAGTCTCTATTTTTAAGAGCCGTTGGTTTTCGGGGAGTATATTCTAGGGGTAGAGGTTCCATCCTTCCTGTCGATCGCCAGCCCCGACTTACAGGGTTTTTGACTAATTCTGGAACTTTAGGAGCTTGTTCGCTAATGCTAACTTTTCCTTCTAAATCTACCGCCCGCACTTGTAAAGAGGGTTCCCTGCCGCGTAATAAACCATCAATAGTTTCGGCTACGTCCTTATGCACGATCCACTTATACCTTTCGGTCATTTCGATCGCAATTTCAAAGGTAGGAGAAGCCTTCCGTTCTAAAATACTTTTTTGCGTACCCCTTCTTCTTGCCTCATCATCACCAAGAGTTACAGACTGAATGCCGCCAACTAAATCGGAAAGCGTGGGGTTTTTAATTAAATTAGCCAACTGATTGCCATGTGCCGTGCCAATTAACTGGACTCCGCGTTCGGCGATCGTTCTGGCAGCCAAAGCTTCTAACTCGGTGCCAATTTCATCGATCACGATTACTTCGGGCATATGATTTTCTACCGCTTCGATCATGACTTGGTGTTGAAATTCGGGTTTTGCCACTTGCATCCGCCGCGATCGCCCAATGGCAGGATGGGGAATATCACCGTCTCCCGCAATTTCGTTAGAGGTATCGATAATTACTACACGCTTATTAATTTCATCCGCTAAAACTCTGGCAATTTCTCTAAGAGCAGTGGTTTTGCCCATCCCCGGACGACCTAAAAGCAGAATAGACTTACCCGTTTCCACAAAATCCCGAATCATGGCACTGGTTCCATAAATTGCGCGCCCGATCCGACAGGTTAAGCCTATAATTACGCCTTTACGATTTCGCATGGCACTAATCCGATGTAAGGTTCTTTCGATTCCCGCCCGATTGTCGCCGCTAAATTCCCCTACTTTTTCGATGCATCCATCTAAGTCAGCTTGCGTAATCGGTGTTTCCGATAAATATCTAGTTTCATTAAAATATCTTGCCTCTGGCGATCGCCCCAAATCCATTACGACTTCGACTAATTGATCGAGTTGCCCGTATTCGTCAATACTGGTTTTAATATTTGGCGGTAATATTTCTAAAAGCTGATCGAGGTTATCTGTTACCTGCCTGCGGATCATATCTGACATAGTTTTTATATATTTTTATGTGGTAAAGCCTAACCAATCGAGCTTAAATAATGGAATAGTACATGAATTTTCGTGAATTCACCTAGATTTACATAAACAATCATTAATGAAATTACAAAAACTCACTCACGATCGCACTACACTAAAGTAACTTAGAATGCGGTGAAGCTCATTTAGATAAATTACGTTGCGATCGATTGTAAATAGTTTATTTTCTAACTTCATAAACTGCCATAGGTCTCCTGATGTCAGGCAACCATAGACCTTTTCAGTATTTGCTCCGTGTTTTTTGATTGTAAATCATTGCTCCATAGATTTACATTGTCCCAGACCATTTTCTAAATTATCCCGTTTTGCTTTGGTAATAGCGATAATTGGTGTACTTATAATTGCCGAAACTCTCCCTTTCCCAATAAATTCAGATTTCGCTTTTTCACTACTGGCAGTAAGGGCAAACTTTCTTCCTTTTCCTAAAGTTTCAATCAACCACTGACTTGGATGTATGTCGACGGTGATATCAAACAAATCCTTTTTTTTAATAGAGCGTAGAGAGAAACTTTCCAACACTTCTTCAATTTTAAAATCACTGTGTACCATAGTTTACGATCGCGATCGTGATTTTTTGAAGATCGAATAACCTTACAGATAATTGTAGAGCAGTTACAAGCGTTAAGATAGAAAAACTTTCAAGTATGCCTAAAGTCAAATCAGACAAATCAAAAAGACAAATAAAATGGAGGACTACAAAATCATTAATCTGCCCACACCAAGTAGTGCCATGCGTTTAGCGGGTACAAAAGAAGAAAACCTTAAATTTATCTCCAACCTTACAGGCGCAAAACTGGTACTTAGAGGACAAGATCTTTTAATCAGTGGAAGTGATGATGCAGTTAGTATTTGTAAAGAATTAGTCTATGGATTAAAGACTCTATGGTCGCAGGATCGGGCGATCGCCACAGTTGATATTTTGGCAGTCAAGCAAGCGATCGACCAAAATCTTAGTGACCAGTGGAGCGATCGTCCATCTATCATTCGCAATCGGCGCGGCGACTTTATTCAACCTCGAACATTCAAGCAAAAGCAGTACGTCCAGTTTATGGAAACTTACGATCTAACCTTTGGCATCGGACCCGCAGGCACGGGCAAAACCTATTTAGCTGCAGTTACAGCCGTTAAGGCACTCCAAAACAATCAATTTGAGCGGTTAATTCTCACCCGACCCGCCGTTGAGGCAGGTGAAAAGCTGGGATTTCTACCCGGAGATCTGCAACAAAAAATTAGCCCTTATCTACGTCCTCTTTACGATGCTTTGCATGAATTAATCGACCCCGACAAGATTCCTGCCATGATGGAACGCGGCATCATCGAACTGGCACCTTTAGCCTATATGCGCGGACGGACGTTGAATAATGCCTTTATTATTGTGGATGAGGCACAGAATACTAGCCCCGCTCAAATGAAAATGGTGCTGACTCGGCTGGGATTTAACTCGCGCATGGTTGTAACAGGTGACATCACCCAAATTGACCTACCATCCCATCAACATTCTGGTTTGATTAAGGTTAAAAATATTTTAGACGGGGTCGAAGGCGTAGCTTTTACCTACTTTAACAAAGACGATGTGGTCAGACATCCATTGGTGCAAAAAATTGTGGCGGCATACGAGAGAGAAGCATATTAGTTTGATTTATCAAGTAGACAATGTAAAAAGAATTTTGCAATAAAAGAATTTAGCAATATTAGAGTTAGGACTTACGCACTCAAAGTTATAGAAACTTAGTGTGAGGGAGTTTGAGGGCAAAGCCCTCGATTGGGGCTGTGCCCCAAACCCACTTTAAATATAGGTTTTCTTTTTACGCTGCGTAAGTCCTAAATATTAGAGTAAATCCATTACCTTACTTCACATAGATTTAGGAGGATTAGAATGTTACAAAGAATTATAAAAATACCAAAACTCAAAAAGAAAAGCTTCTCTAGTTTTAGTATGTCTGAAGCATACAAGTATCTTGGGATCAAGACTCTATTACCTTGGTCATTACAAATAGAAGCTTTTGAGCCTAGCGACTTTTTTGTTAAGCATTTAGAACGCCTACATCGCAAATTTGACCTTCAATCCTATGAGGAGTCTAAAAAATTATTGATTGATGCTTTCTGTGATGAAGCAATGGAAGGGATCGAAAATCTTAAAATCTGGAAAGGAGGCAAGATTGAAAGTGATGTTTTAGTTGGTAATGCCGATTATCTGATTGCGGAAAAACAAGATTATTTAGATATCCCATTCCTATGTATTGTGGAAGCAAAGCGTGATGATTTCGAGCAAGGACTCGCCCAATGTTTAGTGGAAATGCAAGCTTGCCAATGGCAGAATAACCAAGCAGGTAAACAAATTGATGTTCTGGGCGTAGTAACTAATGCAAGGGAATGGATTTTTTATAAACTTGCCATGACGGGGATAGTCTATGAAAGTAGAGGCTATATCTCAGATGATGCAGCGCAGACATTAGGAGCTTTACATTATATTTTTCAAGAATGTGAGAAAAATTTAGATATTTGAGTAAACAATAAGTGCCGAGGCGATCGCTATCTCAAAATAATCCATCCCTTAGCACTAATCCTTAGAACCTATTTAAGAATTCAAAAAGCTTGCTGTAAAAGCAATTTATTTACAAAATAATGTGATTTTCAGGACTAGATATTAACTAAAGCCACAGAAATAGTGGTTATTTATGCTTCAAGCAGTAAGTATAAATACTTTATTAAATAGTTCCTAAGTTCTGAAGTTTCCGCGCGATCTCTACATCATCCAAAAAGCGATCGAAGTTGCTAATGATCAATACCGCACCAGTATTAATTTTCCCAGTAAACTCCAAAGACTGGAGGGGATTACGTTTGCCTACGCCAGTATCGTCACCAATCACTTGATAACCATCGGTAAAGTCCCAAATATAAATCTTCCGATTTAGGAGTTTTGTCACCTTCTGAATCGTTAGTTCTAGTCTTTCTTCTTTAAGAGAAGTAATATAAATTAAAGGATAACGAACACGCGGGATCAGATCTAGCTCGGCGGCAAAGGTTATAGAATCATATCGTAGGGTGTAGCAGAAATCACTTAGATTCTACAACTTTTTGCAAAAATGGGGCTGAACTAGAATCATCGCCTTGCTCTGTACCTGAATCCTAACATAATAATTAAGCCTACGCGGGCTGCTTCGCAATGTGAAATTTACGACCCAAAAACAAAACAATTACTTGTAATACGGCAATCACAATTAGTCCATGACCCGCAAATTTATGGAGTTGACTGTTTAAAGCTTCATTTGTTATAGGGTCGCTAGAGAGGGCAATTCCTGTAGGGCTGGCTAGCACAACCAGCAAAAAAGTTGCAATTACCAGAGATGTAGCACTACGCTGGATAAGATATTGATACTTTAAACCTTTCCTGTGCGATTCAGTAGCGATCGCCTCTGTCATATTTTGATTTATCACGTTTTTCTCTATGTAAAAATAGTTTGTTAACTTTTATAAATGCGAGTGTAATATCTTGGTGATTGAAATTACGTTTGATTGACGTATAAATTAGCTGAGTTGTGTGAAAACCAAATAACTCTTTACACAAGAACACGGATATCATGACTGGCAAGAAAAACTCTATGATTTTCTCAGAAGTTAGAAAATCATATTGGAGCTATTTAGAATTTTATCTATCATTACAACGCCAATCTCCGTTCATCCTTTCCTTTTTAGAACTACCTAAAGGTTTCCACAAAATATATTATCTTTCTGGGGATTGCTTCGGTAATTTAGCGAATAAAGTTCCGCCCGATAAAGTATTAAAGTAAGCGATGCCTGCGGTAATCGAGAATCCCAGATAGGCGATCGCTTGCACCAAAAATAATTTATCCTGATAGCCAAACAAAGACTTGAGGACGATCCCCGGAAACTTTTCATCGGGTATTACCTTACTAAAATTCCAGATAATACCACCCAAAATACAAGATCTTTCGCGGGCAAAATGTTCGTAGAAAAAGCACAAAGATTCGGACTTGCGATCGGATTGCGCCAAAATTCTCATCGCCGTATCGAAATGCCCCAAAGCCGAAATTACCAACCCAGAAACAATTAGCAGCAAGAAAATCCCCATCACCTTAAAGAAAGACCGAATATTAATTCTCACGCCAAATTTAAATAAAGCGACCCCAATAATAGATGCGGTAACAATCCCACCTACAGCCCCTGCCGCAGGCACAATTCCTTCTTGAAACTTAGCAGTAATGAACAGCACTACTTCAAAACCTTCACGCAGAATGGCAAACAAGATTAAAGTTAAAATTCCCCATCCCGCTTTTTCACCTCGATCCAAAGCTTGATTGAGCGTACCTTCTACCTGCCCTTTCATGGCTTTACCCTGCTGAGTCATCCATACCAACATCCAACTCAGCATCGCGATCGCTGCCAGACTAAATATGCCTTCAAGTAAAGGTTCAAATATGGGTGATACTTCAGGATTACTAGAGCCAAAATTTTGGATGACAGCATTAAATAGCACACCCACAAATCCGCTAATAACTATGCCCAAAAGAATTCCAGCCCAAACCCAAATATTAAGGTCAGTGCGTTTAACTTTTTTGAGATAAGCCATCACAATTCCGACAACTAGAGCCGCCTCCACGCCTTCGCGCAAAGTGATTACAAACGTGGGAAGTGCCGTACTAAAATCCATGATCTAAGCTCCGATTAAGATTGTTGTTTTGTATAGATCTTAGCCGCAGCAGATTCATTGCTTTTGACTAAATCTGAAACTTGAGACGTAGTTAGAACTGGTACATTCGGGGCGATCGCACTGGGCCAAGCAGTTTTAAGTTTACTAATATTACTGCCAAGTTTGGTATGTTCGACATTGAACTCTTGATTCATTTGGGCGGCGATCGTTTTGTATAACTGGTCGGAATAAAGCACAAAACCCCGTGAGTCTTGATATTCAATAATTTCTTTGATTTTACCATCGGCGATCGCCGCATCATATTCTGAGTTAGCAGTATCTAACAATCTTCTTATCCATATTATTTATGGCTGGAGTAGCGATGGAGTTAGAACTAATTTGATTTTTTAATTGCCCTTTGAATTGATTAAAGACGATCGCCCCACCTGCCAAACCTATAGCTCCGCCTACACCTAATTGCAAAAAACGACGACGTTGCCACAAATGGGCTGATTTATCCGACATACTTATTGAGACTAATTAGCAACTTATTATAGTTAAACATTGTAGCTATGCTTGTATTTAATCTATACCAGTGGTCAAAACTAGACTTAGTTTCAGCTTAATCAAATTCAGTTGTGCCAGTCCAATATTTACTTCACCTTGAACTACGATCCCTGTATTAATAAGGCGATCGAGCAATTCTAAAATTGAGGCATCACTGCTGGGTTGATTGGGATAGTAAGCTCCTTTGGCGGGTAACAACTTGCCGACTTCGCCTAAATCTAAATTTAAGTCTTCAGGATTAATCTCCAAAACATCACACAGGTTTAGGATTGTTTGCTCTAAAGCTTGCAGACTATTAGCAGCCCGATCTATTTCGGTTTCACTAAGTTCGCCAGAGTCCATCCGCCGAATCACTTGAGCTTCCATTAACTGCCGCAAAAGTTCCACTACGGTCATAACTAGGGGCGCAAGACCAGATTTATTCGGTTTAACAGGCAGGTTTTCGGTCACGGGTTCCTAATAAAAGATTTAGATAAAAGTTCTGGCTAAAAAAATTAGTCGCAAAAATGATAAGGCGGCAAAGGATTACTTAACTCTAACTGCCAATGGGAATGTTCTAACTGCCACTTAAGAATTGTTCCTGCTAATTCATTCATTTGTACGGAAGTTGCCAGAAAATATACCCTTAAAAATTCTCCTGCTTGGAGGGGCACCACTTGATATTGGGGTGGAAGTAATAACATTAGCTCTTGGCATTCTGTTTGCTGTTGCGATCGCTTATTTTGTTCGAGTAAATACTGAGTCCGTTTTGCTAAAAGATAATCCCTGCCTTTTAAGTTTTGAGTTGGTTCGGACTTAGGATCGAATTTAGATTCAGACTTAGATTCTAATAAGGTCAGAGTTAAAAGATGTTCTGAGTATCCCAATAGATTCTCTAGTTTGATAATTAGCTCGGAATAATTTGATTGTAAATATTCTTCTAACAAAATTTGAGACTTAAAAGCTGTGCCAAACCGTAAAGGTAAAAGAGTATGCTCGCCAAAAAATTCGCAAATCAGGCGATCGTGTTCGACTACAGCCCTAATTAAGATCTCTTCCCCACTGGACTTTAGTTGCTCGATATTTAAACCCCGAATTACTGCCATTACAAGGCGATCGACTTGGATATACTCAATCGAATTACCCATTATGCCTACGGGTTTATGCTGAGGATTACTTTGGGGAATAGCAGAATCCAGGAGAATGGCGATCGCATAAATCATCTTTTAAGCTTAGTTCCTGTAGTTCCTTGAGGAATATCTAAACCAATACTTTGATGAAAATCATCCTGCACTTTAGCCGTTAACTTACGCGAGATTTGCCTAACTACCTGTGCCAAAATTGCATCACCAGTTTTTTCAATCAGTTTTCGGGATATTCCATGAATAAATTGCGGAAAATGTAAAGTCACAGTTAGGTCTAAATGCCATTCTACGCTAGTTAAATCCTTAGCCTTTGGTGGCAGAGCGATATTTGGGATCTTGGGCAACATCTCCATTACAGCGCGAAAATCTACTTCGTAACCTTGAGGGCGATCGTTAGGGATCGGGATTGTCTCAATTTTATAATCGCCTCGATCTTCAGGAATCAAATGCAAACCGATCCGAGGCTCAACCACAAAACCTAATGCCCCAACTTTACCAACTGTTAAAGCGTAACCATTATTTCCTAACGGATCGGCTTTCATCGGCAGAGCGCATCGCCGAAACCAACCCTGATGGGCATTTAGGTATTTCTTCACCGTCTCAGGATCGCCGTATAAGTCCATGTATCCTGTAAAGCTATTTTGAAATTGCCCCAAAGGGCGCTCTTGAGTCTTATCTGATTTCTTAGATTCGGGCTTTAGGGTTTTAACTTTTTTAGGAGTGGGATTATCCTCATCCTCTAAGTCAAAATCTTCTTCAGGCAAATCATCAATATCATCGAAACTAATATCTTCAATTTCTGAGTTGGGTTTATTTGTTGAATTAGAATCTGTTGAATTAGAAGGCATAGTTAATTCTTCACAATGAACTAGACGATAAACTTGGAGATCTTAAGCCTTAAAGGCATCTCTATTAATTGGCATTTGACTAGAAAAACTGGGCTGAAAGTATTGATCTCTCGTTGCTTATATTCAAGAAATTTGGATTTTTAGAGGTGCACTTAATCTTGAACCTAAGTGTTGAAAATAAGAATACCCAAATAATATATTTTTGCCACTCAATTACATGATACATAATTTGCGGATTTAGTCAGATTCAGACCGATTCAGTTATTATTACTTGCTAAAACTTTAATACTTCTAAATTTTTCTATATTAGGAAATAGATTTGATAGTATATGCTAAGTAGGCATTGCACAAGTTATTGTAGTTAGAAATTACCAATTAAATTGCCATCTAGACAGCCATGAAACGGGTATTTAAGCGTAGTCAAAACTATCAACTTCCAAATTGGCTCATCGTAGCTATTGGATTATTTTTATTGTCATTTTGGAATTGGCAATTAGTTATGGCAACTTTGGTTGGGGCTGTAACTTTAATTTTGGTTTATGTGGCTCAGGACTGGAACTGGAACGTTCTACTAGCAAGAATGCAAGGGTTTTTAAATAGTTCTAACCGTCCGATGATTTTTGCGGCGATCGCGGGCAGTGGCTCGATAATTTTTAGCTATATCAGTTTAATGGTGTGGAGTAGCTTAGATAATCACTGGTTGGCAGGATTGGCAATTACACAATTTGTAGCAATATTGGGGATTTTAGTTTTATTATTTTTCAAATTTATTAATCAATGGCAACAAAACTCTCAACAAAATCTTACTTATTTAGCCACTCGATTAACCTCGGATGACGAACTAGAAAGGTTGATTGCCCTAAAACAACTCAGCCAGTCATTGCGTCAACATCATTTACCCCTAGCTCAAGAACAAGCGATCGCCCAGTATTGCCAAATTCTCCTCAGTCGTGAAGGCGTTGAAACCGTTCGCACTGCCACTTTAGAAGTATTAGAAGAATTAAAGTACTTACCGTAATAGTCTCTTCTCCCAAATTCTAATAAAAATATTAGGATAATTTTAGTAAGTGGGAGTGGAACCTCTTAACCCCATCCTAAGAAACTTGACTGTAAGTATAGCCATAAAAAAAGCCCCTGAATTAACAAGGACTTTGACGAGAGTGAATTAGAACTTTAGAAGGTATAAGTAGTTCTTAGAGTTCCAATTAACGCAGTGCCGTTATCACTATTTTGATTGCGATTAAATACTACAATCACTCCGGGTGTAATCGAAATATTGCGACTGACTGCATATTTATACTGAGCTTCGATCGTGATTGGAATATCTCGGCGGAAATTAGGATTTCCCGCACCATTTAAAGAAGTAAGGTAAGGTTCTGCGCCTACAATTAACGCCCCTAAACTACCTTGTCTGCCTAAATCTGGGAATGTCAAGGCTAAAGCATAGTTCAAGATATCAGCATCACCCACATTTAAAAGTTGGGCTTTTGTATATCCAACCCAGCCCCGTATACTGACTGAAGGAGAAAGATCGTAAAGTGCTTGAAAGCCATAGGAGTCAGAAGTTATAGCCGAAGTAGTCGCAGCATTTGGTAGTCCCGAATTTGCTGTAAAGTTGGCTAAGTTAGTCCCCGTACCGCCAAGGTTAAAGCGTTGTGCTCCTACAGCAGGATCGAATCCGCGAAGGTAGCTAAAGCCAAATCGAAAGTTTCTGGATGGTTTGATCACAATCTGAGCCAATCCGGAGTAGCTTCCACCAAAGACCCCAGTTACGGGATCGTTTCCACCACGGGAGATATAACCTGCTGTAAGGTCGATTAGTGGAGAAGGTTGATAGTTTAAGCCAATTCCTTGACCGCCCAAACCAAAGCGATAAATGGGATTGCGTTCGGCAAATCTTGTTAAAGCCCCAGTACCTCCACCGCCTGATTCTAGTCC
>CAZLKI010000010.1:3490-7933 GCA_964560035.1 uncultured Synechococcus sp. | reverse complement strand
AAACGACCTCGACTTTGAAAGACCACGTTTGATGAGTTCCCGTTAATTACCCCTGCGGTTGCCAAGTTAAAGGTGGCTTCACCCACTAATTTTGTGGTAGTAGAGAATTGTTGAGCCTCTAAAGTTGCAGTCTTGGCTTCTAAGGAGGTAACTCGACCCTTAAGCGCAGCTAGTTCGGCAGAGAATTCCTCTTGTAATTTTTGGAGTGTGGCTAAGTCTTCTTTACCAACTTTATCAGCTAAACCAGAGGAAATTAGTTCGTTGATTTTATCCAAGCAAGCATTTAATCCTGCCGCAAATTCATAACGACTAAGGGCACGATTGCCGCGAAAAGTACTGTTAGGATAGCCAGCAATACAGCCATAGCGTTCAACTAGGGATTGAAGTGCCGTAAATGCCCAATCGGTAGGTTGAACATCAGTAAATTGTGAAATAGAAGTGACTTGAGCATTAACTGGATTTTGCAACATTAATGGATTGGGTTGTAGTCCATCACGGCTCATGTTTTGAACAAGCTCTGTACCGCTTTGAGGATTAGCAGATAGGTCATTTACACAAATTACGGAGGAAGTGGCGATCGCTGCCAGCAGAAGAGTTAATTTAGACTTAGATTGCAAACCATACTGAAAATTAGACACAATAAAACCCTCACACTTAGAAGTAATTTGTCGATTATCATACATAATTTAAGTAATTTTAAAATGTTTGGAATGAACATTCTAGTTAAAAACTTCTTAAGTAAATCCTGATCCAATTTATATATCAAACAAAATTTAGATCGAATATCAAATTTATATGACTTCATCAGCGACTATAAGCTTGCAACTTAACGGGCAGGAGCAAACTTATTCAACTAACCTAAATCTGCCTGAATTGCTAATCAGTCTGGGCTTAAATCCTCGGCTAGTAGCGGTAGAGTATAATGGCGAAATTTTACATCGGTAGTTTTGGGATCGAACTCATCTGCAAGCAGGCGATCGCTCAGTATTGTCAAATCCGTCTAAACCGTGAAAGCGTTGAAACAGTCTGCAGTGTTATCCTAGAGGTACTCGAAGAACTTAAATATTTACCTGAGTAGATGCTACAACCAGAAAACTTATTGCAAAATTCATTTAAGGATTGGGTAATTGCCACAATCTTAGATCGCCATCATGAAATTTCTGCCTATGGTGTGAAGTCAATTGCAATTTTTGGTTCTGTAGCAAGAGATGAGGCAAGGGTGGATAGTGATGTAGATTTATTAGCAGAATTTGAAGAAGTCTTAACATTCGATCGATACATGGATCTCAAGTTCGATCTAGAAGAATGGTTGGGTCGGCGGGTGGATTTAGTTAGCCACAAAATGTTGAATCCCATAATTCGTGAGGCAGTTCGGAAAGAGGCGATTTATGTCACGTAGCCTAAGCTTATATCTTCAAGATATTGTTAAGGCAGCCAATAAAATTCAACGTTTTACACTCGGGATGACTTTAGAGGAATTTATAGCTGATGAGCGCACATTTGATGCTGTTATTCGGAACTTAGAGGTCATTGTCCAAGCTACCAAAAACCTCCCTTTGATATTTCGAGAAGCCCATCCCACAGTCGAGTGGAGAAAAATGGCAGGCTTACGAGATATCTTAGCTCATGCCTATTTTAGTCTTGAAGCTGAAACTCTATGGGATATTGTGCAAAACAAAGTTTCTTTACTTTTAGAAAGTGTTGAGGCAATCTTAGAAAAAGATTCATAGAATTGCAAAAAAATGAGTACATCAACTATCAGCTTGCAACTTAATGGACAAGAACAAACTTGTGCCGCCAATCTGAATATACCTGAATTATTAATAAGTCTGGGCTTAAATCCTCGTCTAGTAGCGGTAGAGTACAATGGCGAAATTTTACATCGGCAGTTTTGGGATCGAACTCATCTGCAAGCAGGCGATCGCCTAGAAATTGTCACAATCGTGGGTGGAGGTTGATAAGTCATTAATTCTGATAATTTTGACCTGAGTAGTTATCCCTAATTACTAACCGCCTTAAGTCTTTCCAGCACAAAGGATTTATCTAAATAAGAAAATAGACTTCCCGCTTTTGGACCTTTTTCTTTACCTAAGAATGCTAGATATATGGCTTGAAACGCTTCTTTTTGCGGTAGTTCGATTTCTCTAGCCGTAGCGAATACCAAAGTCTGGAGTGGATCGGCATCCCAATTATCACTAGATTCCAGATTTTGAATTAGTTTTTTGAAATAGTTTTTTTGCGGATCGGTAATCTCCTGAGCGCGATCGGGGATTCGATCGAGGTATAAAACTAATTTTTCTTCTTCATCGGCATAGTTTTGTAGCCATTTGCGCGCAACATCAACTCTTTGTCGTAGAATTTGCCAGTCAAAATTAGTTAAAGCTTTAGGACTGCGTTTTACAATTTCGGCTTCAATATCAAGATGGGGAATTTGGAGTAAGGAAATAATAGTACTAATGTCAAAGACTTGATAGGTTAGAAGTCGATCGGTTTTTAGTTCTTGTAGTTGAGCATAAATAAGTGGAGCTTTATCTTTATCTTCAAGTTCAGAATCAGATTTCTCAAATTTTTCTATAAGCGTGTCATAGTCTCGAAATAATCGCGCGATCGTTTCATAGTTGGGCGAGAAATTGATCGCAGTCTTTGGAGCAGTCCTGAGCATCAAGAACCTTAGTAACTCTGGGGGTAAGAGATTGGCAACTTCTTTGGCACTAGAACCTACGCCTTTAGAAGAACTCATTTTGGTACCATTGACAAGAATAAATTCATAGGGACTATGAAACGGAGGTTCCTTATGTAAGACTTTGCGGGCGATCGCATTCGCCACATCCCTAGAGCCACCTTTTTGAGAATGATCTTTACCCGCCATCTCGATGGTGACACCTAATAAATCCCATTTTGCTACCCACTCTACTTTCCAAGGCAACTTGCCATTTCCGTCAAAAGGAGATACCCAGCCAGAATATCCACATCCCTTGACATAGTTAGTCGCATTGGGTTTACAGGTATAAAAGACTTCCTTCCCGTTATAATCGCTGGTCACGGTCGTGGCAATTTTGCCGCAATTCTCACAAATAGGATGAAAAGGAAGCCAATTTGTAGGGCGATCGCCTTTACTAACTTCTTTGTATGCCTCTCTAACAAGGTGGGCATTTTGCAAAAAGATATCTATATATTGATTTAACTGTCCAGACCGATACTTGTCCCTCAGATAATAAATTTCAGGTTTGATCCCTAGATAATCAAATACTTCTAAAAATTCACCCATGAAAAATTTGGCATAGTCAGGGGCAGAATCTTCAGGAGAAGGAGTATTACACAGTGGAAAACCCAGATACGGCGAAAATTTTTCTTTGTCTAAATAGTGGGGAACCGTATCTAAGGCATCGTAATCATCAACCCCATAGATAAACTTTGCTGGTTTGTCTGCATATTTTAATGCCCGATAAATTACATCGTGAATAACTACGCCGCGCAGAGAGCCAACGTGAACTCGTCCTGATGGAGTTTTAGAATCGTTGACAATTTGGGGTACTTCGGTATCAAGTGCAATTTTATCAGCCCAGAACATATTACTTTGAGTATTAGATTTTTTATTGTAGCTTTATTCTTCCTGTTCGCGTCCTGCAAATTCAGAACTGGGGCGATCGCTACTCCAAGCCCACCAAGCAGTTCCACATTCACAGTGATAAAATTCTTGCCATTTGCGGCGGCGGTTCTCGATATAGACGGGCGATCGGCGATTTAACCATACAGACTTAGCCTCTTTAGGTAGACGCGTACAAGCTGGACAGCAAAAGCTATGAGCGCGAGTTGCAGCGATCGCCCATTCAGGAGGAGTAAGATTAAAGGCTTCCATGAAATTTTTATATTAGCGTAACACTTTTTATTTCAACCTAACACATCGATCGAATGCACCTGTTGCTATACTCTAAACTTTAAAAGGTAAATCTTTGAAATTTAATTTTAGAGGCTAAATTCTAAAAGTTTAGCTACATATTAAGAGTTAAAGTTAAACTGAGGAGTTGGGATGAGACGTAACCGTGCTAAGAGTTTTTTTCAAGAATTTAAAGATTTTGCTCTCAAAGGAAATGTAATAGATCTGGCGATCGCTGTAATTATAGGCGGAGCGTTTGGCAAAATTGTCGAATCTTTTATAGCTGATATGATTACACCGCTTTTACTAAAGCCTGCTCTAGAAGCAGCAAGGGTACAAGATTTAGCAGGACTATCTTTAGGTGGAATTCTCTATGGCAAGTTTTTAGCTGCAACTTTAAATTTTATTGTTATCGCCTTTGTAATATTTCTGATGATTCGTTTAATTACAGTCACTAAGCGCGAACAAGCCGTACAAGAAGCTACCCCCGAACCTACTGCTCAAGAGCTTGCCCAAGCTCGATTAGTTGCCAGCTTAGATCGTTTAGCAGAATCTTTAGAGCATAA
>CAZLKI010000010.1:0-3390 GCA_964560035.1 uncultured Synechococcus sp. | reverse complement strand
CCCAAGCTCGATTAGTTGCCAGCTTAGATCGTTTAGCAGAATCTTTAGAGCATAATAAACCTTTATAAAAAATAAGATGCAAGACGACTTACAACTCTATTTAGATATAGCCACTGAGGCAGTTTGTACGGCAGGCGCAGTATTAAAGTCTTATTGGGGTAAATTGCTAGAAGGCGATCGCGCCGAAAAGCGTCCAGGTGATTTAGTCACAATTGCCGATCGCCAAGCCGAAACTGAAGTGTTGGCAGTTCTAAAACGTCATGTCCCCAATCACAGTATCTTGGCAGAAGAATCAGGCGTAGGCGGAATGGCAAATAGTCGATATCTCTGGGCGATCGATCCGCTTGATGGCACAACAAATTTTACGCATCAGTATCCTTTTTCAGCAGTATCGGTAGGGTTAATAATTGATGGCATTCCCTCGGTTGGCGCAATTTACGATCCCTTTCATAATGAATTATTTCGAGCCGCCCTTGGTTTGGGTGCCACCCGCGATCTCAATCCTATTAAAGTTTCGATTACAAATGAATTAAAACACAGTCTCTTAGTCACTGGATTTGCCTACGATCGCACCCTCACCCCCGACAATAACTATGCTGAATTTTGCCACTTTACTCATATTACCCACGGGGTCAGACGAGGTGGTGCTGCATCTATAGATCTGGCATACGTTGCCTGTGGTCGTGTTGATGGATATTGGGAGCGGGGTCTATCGATCTGGGACATAGCCGCAGGAGTAGTAATAGTTAGAGAAGCAGGAGGAAAAGTTACAGCCTATGATGGCACTCCGTTAGATCTAAAAAGTGGTCGAATTTTAGCGACAAATACTCATCTCCACGCCCCAATGATTGCGGAACTGGCAAAAGTTACACCTTTGCAACAAACTTTTCCCATGCAACCTTAAAAATTCTGATTGTTAATTGTAATTATTTTTGCGGAGACTCGCTAAAAGTCAAACTATAATTAATTTGCTTATTTTGTTCGCTGGAGCCAACCCAAATCTGATAAATTCCTTGGGGTAGTCGTCTGGATAATTGAGGGTTGCGTCTTTGATGCTCATCATCAGCACAGATAACTAAACCATTAGAACCTTTAACTAACATTGTCAGGTCATTATTGACATTACTTGTATACGCTAATACATCTAACATCGGAAAATTACTGCTTAATTCAACTACATAATTAGGTTGAGTACCAGCAAACCCCCGACATTTAGCATCGACTCCCGCTAAAGTAGCAAGGCTAACATTTCCACCAGCAGTACCCTCCATTTTGATCGGATCTGGACGGAAGTTTCTAGATAAGGTTGTACTATTGGGCTGCGATCGTACGGACAAGTCGAGCATTAGCGAACCTAATAAGCCAAGAGTAGATAATCCTGCTAATAACCCAATAATTTGAGACATCTTCATTTTTAACCTAAACCTCTACTAATAAATGTAGATTTCAATTTTGTTTTAGGACCCGCGATCGGCAGCAACGATGATTCAATCTTTGCCAATTTTAGTACTCCATACATTTAAGCTTGACGGTATGCGATCGTAATAGTTTCTTTGTAAAGATATATTAAATATTTAGCATTATGCCAGCAAAGCATCTTGACAGGCAGCTAAAACTAGAGCTATTATTTCGCAAAGACAGGTTATTCAAATCCACCAACATAATATGCAGGACAAGCAAAAAGTTACTTTATACCTTTCTTCAGACTTACATCGTCAGCTAAAGATTAGAGCGGCGATCGATCGAGACCCTATGTCAGACTTAGCCCAAAAAGCTATATCTTTTTATCTCTCATATCCAGATGTAGTTGAAAGTGCTGGGGTTGGACATATTCATCAAATTTACAACTGTCCTGAATGTGCACAGTCGGTGGTATTTAAAAGCGGAGAATTGATATCTCTAAGTGGCAGTAGTTCCAAATCTAGCTCTATTAAATCTGGCTCTGGCTCTAAGGAGCAAGCGATTAAGCAAGAGGAAGAGTTGGCAGTATTTTAGAGAAACGGACAAGAGTTAGAATTTCATAAGTTTTCTGTAAATTTTACGATTAGAGGTATTGGGCTATGCAAGAAGAATTAAACATACTCATACAAGCGCAATATCCTCTGATTTATTTAACTACTTCAGAAGAAGAAAGAGCAGAAAAAGCGATCGCTTCTGTAGCCCAATCAAAGCAGCCCAGACAAGTATTCGTTTGGACTGTAACCCACGGCATGGTTGAGTACGGACAAAATACCATATCTACCCAGCACAACACTATATCTCCTGAAGCCGCCATAGACTGGTCAATAAAGCATAAAGATCCTGCTATATTTATTTTCAAAGATTTACATCCTTTCTTAGATAGCTCTCCTGCAGTTATCCGATGGCTTAGGGATGCGATCGCCGCCTTTAAGAATACGGACAAGTCGATTATTTTAATGTCTCCACTTCAAGTTATTCCAATTGAATTGGAGAAAGAAATTGTAGTCCTAGACTTCGCTCTACCCAATATTGGCGAATTAGAAGAAGTTTTGATGAACCAATTGGGTCAAGTACGGGCGAAAAAGTTAACTTCTGAAGGTAAAGAAAAACTCCTGAGAGCCGCACTAGGACTGACCCGCGATGAAGCTGAAAAAGTATATCGTAAAGCTCAAGTTACTACAGGTCGCCTTACAGAAGCCGAAGTAGAAATCGTCTTATCTGAAAAACAGCAATTAATTCGACGCAACGGCATCTTAGAATATGTAGAGCAAGAAGAAGGGATCAATGCTGTAGGTGGATTAGAAGAACTGAAGCGTTGGCTCAAGCAACGTTCTAATGCATTTACTCAGAGAGCTAGAAATTATGGTTTGCCTCAACCCAAGGGCATGATGATTTTAGGGATTCCGGGCTGTGGTAAGTCTCTAATTGCTAAGACTACCTCTCGGCTGTGGTCTCTACCTTTAGTTAAGCTAGATATGGGTAGGGTTTATGATGGCTCGACCGTGGGGCGATCGGAAGCAAATTTACGCAACGCACTCAAAGCCGCAGAATCTATTTCTCCAGTAATTTTATTTATTGATGAACTAGATAAAGCATTTGCAGGCAGTGCTGGCTCGGCAGACTCAGATGGTGGAACTTCGTCGCGAATCTTTGGCACGTTCCTAACATGGATGCAAGAGAAAAAATCTCCAGTGTTTGTCATGGCAACTGCTAACCGCGCCGATCGCCTACCCGCCGAGTTTTTGCGTAAAGGTCGGTTTGATGAAATCTTTTTTGTGGATTTACCCGATTTTGATGAGCGTCGCCAAGTGTTTGAAATTCATCTAGCCCGCAGGCGATCGGATGTCACAAGATTCGACCTAGATCAACTTTCCAACGTTTCGGAAGGTTTTTCGGGAGCAGAGATCGAGCAAGCAATAATTGCCGCGA
>CAZLKI010000009.1:21290-24207 GCA_964560035.1 uncultured Synechococcus sp. | reverse complement strand
AGATCGTTAATAAATACGGGATGACTGTTAAGGGCGGGAACGCGATCGAAGTTATGAATGCCTACGGATTCAGCTACTTCTCGGTACTCGATATCAATTTCTTGTAAAGTTTCAATATGCTCGGAAATAAAGCTAATTGGCACAACTAAAAGGTCGTTAACTCCGCGTTTTGCTAACTGGGCGATCGCCTCTTCGGTATAGGGTTGCAGCCATTCAACTGGACCAACACGGCTTTGATATGCCAAGGTATGAGCGTTATAGCGGTGATAGATTTTACGCAGAGATTGCATGACTAAATCCACGCAGTTCTCAATTTCAATTTGATAGGGATCGCCATATTTGGTCACATATTTTTTAGGAACGCCATGGGCGCTAAAGAAAATATGCACTTTTTCAGGATCGGCAAAAGCTGTAATTTTAGCTTCAATTAGCTCTGCCATTGCTTTTAGATAACCTTGGCGACTATACCAAGACCTGATGGCAATTTTTTCAATATTTTTCAACTGGGCATCTTGCTTCCAGAGCTTATCGATTAATTTCAAACTGGAACCAGTCGTACTGATCGAAAATTGCGGATAAAGCGGCAAGATCACAAGTTTAGTAACGCCATCTTTTTTGATTTGAGCGACCGCTTCCTCGGTAAAAGGATTCCAATAGCGCATTCCCACGTAAACCTTGGCATTTAGTCCCCGTCTTTGTAAAGCATTTTCAATCGATTCAGCCTGCTCTTCGGTAAGTTGGCGTAGGGGTGATTTACCGCCGATAACTCGGTAATTTTCTTGGGAAACAGGGGATCTGGTCGCAGCAATTAGGGCAGCAAGGGGTTTTTGCAAAAATGCAAATGGTAATTTAATTAAATCAGGATCGGAAAATAGGTTGTATAAAAATAGGTAAACATCCTCCAGCTTATCAGGACCTCCCAAATTTAGGAGTAAAACACCTATGCGACTATCCATGATTAAATTTCCTTATAATGTTTTAATAATATCGTTAATATAATTTAATAATAGCCTAATACTTACCGATGTTTAAAGTTGTAGCGGTTAGTTCGTGCCCCATTTGGATCTAAAAAGCTCAAAAAAGTAGTAAAAACTTAAATACACGAATTTATCTGTAACATTAGTTGCAATTTTTTTATCGAAATACCAAAAAAGTTATGCAGTCTTAAAATATTATTTTGAAGATGGTTAAAGATTATTAACTTAAGTGCTAATTCAGTGAGATTATTGACAATTAAGCCTGATGAACAGCAAAATCTTATGTCAGACTGAATAGTACTTATGGTTAAAGACGATCAATCTACTTTCATTAATCAGCGTTATCTTTGGGCAGTTGGTCTTGCTGTAGAAAATTTCCCGCCTGGCTCTCTTTTAGGCGATCGCTATCGCGTAGTGGAGTCTCAAATTATTTCGGACACCCAGATTTTCAGGTTTCCTGATATTCCCGAAGAACTGTCCCCATACGTATCTGCATATTTAAAGTTGTCAAGTCTGCCGTTACATTTTCCGCGTCCTTATGGCTTAGTAAAAGTTGGTGAAGATGCTCGCGAGTTGTTGCTACTAGATCGCGCTCCTATTTCTGTAGAAGGTAAACTCTATTCCAATATTAAAGATAGTTGGGTTGAAGCATCAGCAATCCGTCAAGTAAATCTGATGTGGCAAATGCTCCAACTTTGGCAACCCTTGCTGGATGTGGGCATGGTTAGCACATTACTCGAATCTGAATCTCTGCGCGTATTTGGTCCTTGGGTTCGAGTTTTAGAGCTTATAGTTGACGAAGAGGAGTTTAAGCTCGCAGATCTGGGAAGCATATGGATAGATTGGTTAGAACACGCTAAACCTGAAATTAGTGATGCCTTAGCAGATTTTTGCTTTGGATTAAGTCGAGGTGAGCTTAATTTAGTCGATGCGATCGCAGTTTTAGACAATTTGGCACAAAACCAAAAATTTCCCATTAATATTCGGATTGCCAGTGGTACGGACAAGGGTCCGAGAAGGGATCACAATGAAGATAACTGCTATCCTGCCCCTGAGCATCAAAAGCGAGCGGAACAATCAAAAATATTATGCGATCGCCTTGCCATTATTTGCGATGGATTGGGCGGGCATGAGGGGGGCGAGATTGCTAGTTCTATGGCAATTAAAACGATTGAAACCGAGCTAGAAGTGTTATTAGAAGAGCTTGAGATAAATCATGAAAGTAGTTCCGAGCCTTTCAATCCCCAAGAGTTTATGCAAAAGCTCGATCGCGTTACCCGTACTGCAAACGATCAAATTGTTGCCCTCAACGATCAGTATCACAAGCAGGCTCAACAACGCATGGGTACAACTTTAGTCATGGCAGTAATTCCCCATCCCCACGAAGTTTATATTGTGAGCGTGGGAGACAGCAGGCTTTATTGGGTTCATGCTGAAGGTTGCGACCAAGTTACAGTTGATGACGATGTTGCTACACGTGATGTAATTTTAGGCTACAGCTTTCATTCGCAGTCTACCCAACGCGTTGATGGTGGATCGTTAATTCAGGCATTAGGAACTAGGGCTTCAGAAGCTCTTTTTCCCCGCATTCAAAGGCTACCCTTAGATGAAGATTGCCTACTTTTACTTTGTTCGGATGGTTTGAGCGACTACGATCGCGTTGAAGAAATTATGGATTTTCATATCCGTCCAATTTTAATTAATAATCTTCCTCTCGATCGTTCGGTTACTAACCTTATCGCCCAAGCAAACGAGCGCAATGGGCATGATAATGTTACGGTTGCCCTAATGCGATGTCAATTATCTTCGACGAGTGATGATGATATCGTCACTGATGGGGATACCTTACCTGATGAGACTGAGAAATTTCAATCTTTCTTTGGTGAAGATCTGCCTTTAGAAGTCAGTGAAACTCAAGATTTAGAGGATGTTAAGCCAGC
>CAZLKI010000009.1:17853-21190 GCA_964560035.1 uncultured Synechococcus sp. | reverse complement strand
GGGTGACTAGCGCAACGGTAGCGCATCGGACTCTTAATCCGTTGGTTCTGGGTTCGAATCCCAGGTCACCCATGATTCCCCAAATATTAGTCCAAATATTAGTATTCATATAGCTATGGCTCCTACTCTCGGTGTAAATATCGATCACATTGCTACAATTCGGCAGGCACGTAGAGGAATAGAGCCAGATCCAGTCGCCGCAGCCATAATCGCTGAACTGGCGGGGGCAGATGGAATTACAGTCCACCTCCGTGAAGATCGAAGACATATTCAAGATCGTGATGTCAGAATTTTAAGACAAACCGTTCGCACTCACTTAAATTTGGAAATGGCTGCGACTGCCGAAATGCTAGAGATCGCCTTAGATATCAAACCTGATTATGTTACCCTCGTTCCCGAAAAAAGAGAGGAGATTACAACCGAAGGCGGTTTAGATGTATTGGGAATGGGCGATCGCTTAACTCAAATTGTTGAAAAATTACAAAGTTCCAATATTCCTGTAAGCCTATTTGTAGATGCAGATTCAATGCAGATTAAGGCTTCCCAACAGACAGGGGCAAAATTTGTAGAACTTCATACTGGCACCTATGCCAATGCTAAAACAGAAGATAGCCTCAAGCAAGAATTAGAATTTCTAACTCTTGGATGCGAATTAGCGATTGGTTTGGGATTAAGAATCAATGCTGGACATGGTTTAACCTATTGGAATACGAAGGCGATCGCCCAAATTACTGGTATGGAAGAACTAAATATTGGGCATAGTATAATCAGTCGGGCTGCCCTCGTAGGCTTGGATAGAGCAATTAGAGAAATGAAAAATCTCTTATACTAAAGTCCTAAACCAAGAGTTGACATAGTTTATAGCTTGAATGCCTCTCAGATCTAAAATTACGATCTAAGGTTCAAAACCCTCTAATTCTGGAACATCGGCTACAAGATGTACCCCTTGGATATAAAGCGATCGGGCATACTTACCAATCTTTTCTAAGCGGAGTTTGGTACCCTGTTTTTTCGCTTGAACAGCCATATCGATCGCTGCCCCTACCCCACGACTCACAATTTTAGTGACACCTTCAAAGTCGAGTACGATCACCCCAAGGCTTCTCTCCAAATATGGCTGAACGGATTGGCGAAAATACGGAACAGTAGTTACACTTAGAGCACCATTCAGCTTTAAGATGGCTCTATCTCCATCTAGCTGTTCAGAAATCTTAAGCTCGTCTTGCAGAAAAGAGGAATGAGTCATGATTAAGATGCCACTGGATTTAAATCGGAATTTTTAAGAAAAGTGCTCATGCGGATTGTAGTTCCATTTGCCGAGGACTCGATTTCTACCTTATCGACCAAAGATTTAATCATATGTATGCCAAATCCTCCGTTCTTAACCCCAATTTGAGAAATTAAGTCAAAGTCTGGAGAAGGCACATCATCAGGATTAAAACCAGGTCCACGATCTCGAACCTCAAGAACTAGACCACCATGCAGAGCCGTAACTAAAACCTCAATATCTTCTTCAGTAGTACTGTAGAGGATAGAGTTAACGCACGCTTCAGTAAGTGCTTGAACAATATCTTGCACCCTATCTGCGTCGAAACCCATTTTTTGTGCCAGTAATTCTACTGCCGCAATTGGAATATCCTCAATACCCTCAACTGGAGGGATAAAGATTCTTAGTTTTAATGATTTATCGCTCATGCTTTAGTTAATTAGCATTGCACTGAGAAAATTTTATCACAGTAGTTGTACTAGGTATTATATTTAGTATTATGTTTAAAAAAATACTGTAAAGTCATTAGCCGATATCACTAATCTCATTTTTAACAGTTATAGAATTATTGATAACCCTAAGATTAGCAATCATATCGATTTAATACGATCGATCTAAGAGTTAACTGCGGTTTTTACCATGGATTCGAGTTCGCCACGATTGTGCATTTCAATTAAGATATCGCATCCACCGACAAATTCTCCGTCAACATAGACCTGAGGAATTGTAGGCCAATTGGAAAATTCCTTGATGCCTTGGCGTAGTTCGGGATCTTCCAGAATATCTACTGTTTCAAAGGGGACACCAAAAGATTTAAAGATTTGAACCGTAGCCGCTGAAAATCCACATTGAGGAGCATTTGGCGTACCTTTCATGTAGATCATGATTTTATTGTTGGCAATTTGACCTTCAATTTTAGTTTGGAGAATTGGGTTCATAGCTTAATTTTGTCGCGTTAATTTATTAGTTTTCATTTAATTATTATCTTAGCTGCATACCAAGTATTTTTAGACCATTAGGCTAAGGATATTAATCGGATAAACTGATTTTTAAATCAACTAGCTATTGGATACAACTTAAACAGAGCCAATCCGCGATCAATCGAGTGGTCAGTAAGTGCTTAGTAAATTTATTCTCATATTCTCAAAAGCGATCGTATTCTCGAATCGTGAAATTAAAAAAACTTCAGTCTTCGAGATTAAAATCAGTTTTTGAGATTAACAAGCTTCAAGGGAGACTTAACTATTCATTTTGCTCAAAGAGATAGTATAAAGACCAGTTTGCTCTGGTATGCTATCCCATTTTTTCTCGATTTTGCCTTTGGAGAGATTTTTTGTAATTCGCTCTTTGGCAATTCTGAATAGATCGGATGGCAAATCACCATGTAGTTCTTTTACAACAGTATCAGCATTAACTTTCTGTCCTTCGCGACTCTTTAACACTTGGGCGATCGCCAATAAAAGAGTTTGACCTTGATAGGCAGGACGAAGCGCGAGAATATCACTGGGCTTAGCTGAAGATTTAGTTGAACTTGGTGCCTTAGCTTTAGTCTTTCCTCTGGTAGGGGTTTTGACCGTTGGTGAAGAAGGAGCGGGAGCAAATATAGCAGGCTTTACTCTTTTTTTAGGAGCAGGCTCGGCGATTTCTTTAACGATTGCTGATTCTTCAGGAAGGGGAGGAGCAGTTGGGTTTTGCAAAAGAGCTTTAACATGGGCTAATTGGGAATTAGCGTGTTCGACTAAATTTTGATAGTAGTCTTGTAGCTCTTCTAGGTTTGATTGCAGATCGGAAGGGAAATCTAGGTTCATAGACAAAATGGAATAACAACTTAAGAACATAATAGGATAAGAATGATAAATTCTATCTATCAATTTCAGAAATTCGCAAAAATTCTTTAGTCATAATTCTTTTTTCTTCTTTATTAATCATTCAGAACCAATCACTTTTCTAGAAATTACTCTAGAAATTACTTAAAGTTATTCTTCTGAAACCATGTTGTGACTTCATTAATATTGCGATTGGCTGGGAAAATAGGGTAGAAATAGTTTATGACTTTGCTATCTTTAACAA
>CAZLKI010000009.1:11930-17753 GCA_964560035.1 uncultured Synechococcus sp. | reverse complement strand
CTATCTTTAACAATAAGAGTAACTGGCTTTATCAAGCGTCTGCCTTCTACTTCAAACATAGGTAAGCCTAGTCCCTGAGCAAATTCAAAATGGCGATCGCTTAAAATTTCAAAAATGAAGGTGTAATCTTTGGGCAGCTTCAGCTTTACACCTTCATTTCTCATTTCGCCGAAGCTTTGGCTCAGTTTTTGATCGTTTTATTGGTAATGCGTTCCATAGCTGCTTTTACATTGTCACGACTGTTAAAAGCCGAGATCCGAATGTAGCCTTCTCCTGCCGCTCCAAACCCCGATCCAGGCGTACAAACCACATGACAATCATGCAAGAGGCGATCGAAGAAATCCCAACTAGATAGCTCATTGGTTGTTTTAACCCAAACGTAGGGAGCATTGATTCCACCGTAGACAGATATGCCTACTGAAGTTAGCTGTTGACGAATTATCCGAGCATTCTCTAAATAAAACTGCACTAAATTTTTAATTTGCTCCTGCCCTTCAGGACTATAAACCGCCTCTGCTCCCCTCTGGACGATGTAAGAAACTCCATTAAATTTAGTTGACTGACGGCGATTCCATAACTGCCAAATCTGGACATCATGACCATTTGTATCTTTTGCTTTTAAGATTTTAGGAATAACTGTAAAAGCGCAGCGAGTTCCTGTAAATCCAGCATTTTTAGAGAACGATCTGAATTCGATCGCACAGTTTTTAGCTCCCTCAATTTCATAAATAGAATGGGGTAAATCTGGATCGGTAATAAAAGCTTCGTAGGCAGCATCGAAAAAGATAATCGAACCGTGTGCCAAAGCATAATCTACCCAAGCTTGAAGATATTCTTTAGTAGCAGTAGCTCCTGTCGGATTATTGGGAAAACAGAGATAGATTAAATCCACTTTTTGGTTGGGAATTTCGGCAACAAAGTTATTTTCGGCACTAATAGGTAAATAAACAAAGCCTTCGTATTCACCTTGAGCATTCACATTACCCGTATGTCCCGCCATCACATTAGTATCTACATATACAGGATAGACAGGATCGGTTACAGCTATGGAGTTGCGATCGCCAAAGATATCCAAAATATTACCCGTGTCGCATTTAGAACCGTCGGATACAAAAATCTCGGCAGCATCAATATCACAGCCCCTAGCCTGAAAATCGTATTTAGCGATCTTTTCTCTAAGCCAAGCGTAACCTTGTTCGGGTCCATAACCTTGAAAGGTAGTGCGATCGGACATTTCTGCCACAGCTTTAGTCATAGCTTCACAACACGCCGCAGGAAGAGGTTCGGTGACATCGCCAATTCCTAATTTAATAATCGCAGCATCGGGATGAGCTTGGGCAAAAGCATTTACTCGTCTGGCAATTTCGGGAAAAAGATAACCTGCTTTGAGTTTGAGATAGTTGTCGTTAATTGTTGCCATTTTGTGTTTTTGATAATTTATTTAGCGAAGAATAATGTTAGAGAAGAGTGATGATTTTACGTGATTTATGAAAAAAAGAAGTCTGGGTTTAAGTTATAGCCTGTAAGTTAAGGTTTAACATTCTTATTTTAAAGTTTTATGTTCAAAGGTTCAAGTTTCAGGAGAAAAGGCTCAGATTTGACCATATCTAATGGAAATCCAAATTACCAGAGAGTTGTCAATTTTAATAATTCGAGTTCTTATAAAAGAGTTTTTGCAATGTCGGGATGAAAGATGGGTAGGAAATTGCAGCACATTCTGCATGACTGATTACAGTTTGTCCCTTCGCCACTAAAGCCGCGATCGCCATACTCATAGCTATCCGATGATCGTCACAACTATCGATTTCCGCCCCAATTAAAGTCCGACCACCCGTAATTTCCATGCCATCAGGTAGCTCGGTAATATTGGCACCCATTTGATTTAGGCATTTAGCGGTAATGGTAATGCGATCGCTTTCTTTTACTCTTAGTTCTGCTGCATCTTTAATTACAGTTTTTCCATTTGCTAAGGATGCCGCTACAGCCAAAATCGGAATTTCATCTATTAATCTAGGAACGATCGCGCCACCGATCTCACAGGCTTTTAAATTGCTAGATCGCACTCGTAAATCTGCTACAGGCTCTCCTGTCAATTCTCTGAGGTTTTCTAAAGTAATATCCGCTCCCATTTCTAAGAGAACTTCTAAAATTCCCGTCCTAGTAGGATTAACGCCCACATTCAAAATTAACAAATCTGAATCTGGCACGATCGTCCCCGCCACCAACCAATAAGCCGCCGAACTAATATCACCCGGTACTATTATTTCTTGTCCTTGCAATTGCGATCGCCCGCGCAGACAAACTGTATTTCCATCCACTGCCAAATTTGCCCCAAAAGCCGATAACATTCTTTCGCTATGATCCCTAGAGCGTTCTGGTTCGGTCACAATAGTTTCTCCATCAATCATTAAACCTGCCAGTAAAATACAGGATTTAACTTGGGCAGAGGCGATCGGGGAATGATAGTGAATCGGTTGTAAATTTTTACCAGATATAGCCAAGGGAGCTTTCGCGCCGTCTTCTCGTCCCCAAATCTGTGCTCCCATTGCTCGTAAGGGCTTAACTACTCTCAACATCGGACGCGATCTCAAAGATTTATCTCCAGTTATGGCAAAAAAGCGATCGTTATGACCAGCTAAAACCCCTAACATCAGGCGTAAAGTTGTTCCAGAGTTGCCAGCATCCAAAACATCAATCGGTTCTCGCAGATTTCCCAGACCGATGCCTTCTACCGTTACAAGTTCGGAGTTAAGAGTCGAAATTTCCGCACCCAAAGCCTGAAAGCATTTTGCCGTACTGCGGGGATCTTCTCCTAATAGCAAACCTCGAATTGTCGTGGTACCCGATGCCAGTGCCCCTAACATCAAAGCCCGATGGGAAATTGATTTATCTCCCGGAATTACGATTTCGCCATGCAATCCAACTTCAGATTTAGATCGTGAATTAAGGCGATTTTCTGCGTCATTCGTTTCAGTGCAATTGATAGTAAGAAAGTGGTTGCTGGTAACAGTATCTAATTGAATCATTTATAATAATTGAGTGAGAGTTAAAGCTTAATTAGTTTTAGTAGTATGACAATTTACTCGTCTTAACCCTAAAGCTTTACAGAACTATATTTTGATATTAATAGTCTATATATAAGCTCTATACATTAGTTAGAGCAAGTTTAAGAGCAAGTTAAATATACAGTTTAATCACTAATTTTGGAGATAAGGGCATGACTAGGGGATTGGTTAACTTATTGGCTTCTAGTTTAATAATTACAGGTACGGTGGGTATAGTTCCAACTAGCTATGCTCAATCATTACCAATTACAGATGAAAATATAACGGTTCGAGTCTATGAGATTGCCAGTCCTGCGGTGGTTTCCATTCGGGCGGGTAGTGCCACAGGTAGCGGTAGCATTATTGATGCTAAGGGCTTAGTGTTAACCAACGGTCACGTAGTCAGAAACTCAAATACTGTGATTGTGATCCTAGCCAATAAGCAAAAACTCCAAGGACGAGTAATATCTCGCAGTCGTACTCCCGATCTGGCACTGATTCAGCTTCAAAACGTCAAAGGTAGCCTACCTAAAATTAATATTACTTCTTCCAATCAAATTAAGGTTGGGCAACGGGCTTTTGCGATCGGCGATCCCTTCGGGCAATTTGCAGGAACTTTAACCACTGGCATTATTAGCAGGATTGACAGCGATCGTAGGCTTCTCCAAACTGATGCGGCAATTAATCCGGGTAATTCAGGCGGACCTTTACTCAATAGTCGAGGTGAACTGATCGGTGTTAATACTTTGATATTTAGTCCAGGAGAAGGAAATGTGGGTTTGGGATTTGCAATTAATGCGGATACTGTCAGACGATTTGTGAGTGCGGCACCACGGGGACAACTTCCCGATGCGATCGCCACTAATAATCTCCCTACTAATTCCTTAACTAATCCGCCAATTACTAATTCCTTTACTTTGGATGGAAGTTCGAGAGTTTTTAACCTTAGTCCAAGCGATTCTAGAGCCGAGGATGGTAGTGCTTATAAAAGCTTTCGATTTAGTGGCAAAGAAGGACAGAAAGTAAGTATAGAAATGGCTAGTAAAGACTTAAGTCCTTATTTAGTATTGGTCGATCCGCGCGGTCGCAGAATTTCCGCCGAGGATAATAATGGCACTGCTCGAATTAGAGTCGTTCTTCCTTCATCGGGAACTTATACTCTTTTTGCCAACTCTGCCGATGCTGGAGACTATGGACGTTTTACAATCAATGCCAAACTTGATAGCGTAAATAGCCCTAGAACAGGTGAAAGAGCATCATTGGGCGTTATTCTCCAACGTAACGGAATCTTAGACGAAAACAGCAACGTATTACCCAAAGATGGGAGCCCCTATGAGACCATCAGCTTTGCAGGCAAGGCGGGACAGAAGGTGCAAATCGAACTAAGCAGCCTAGATTTTCGTCCATCTGTAGCTTTAATATCACCAGATCGGCGCATAATTAGTGGAGATGACGGTTCGGGGCAGAATGTCGCAATTACTGTGCAACTACCATCTACAGGAACTTATAAAGTGATCGCAAACGCTACTGACAGATCGGGGAGGGGAAAATACACTTTAGTTGTCCGAAGTTTGAACTAAAAGATTTGAACTTAAAGAATTCTAAACTTTCGTATAGAGTGACTTATTAAATCAAAATTAGAGTTAAATCAAAATTAAATCAAATTTGTGATGGTTTCAGGATTTAGCTCTAAAATACTCTTTAAAACCAAGTCAGCCCCATTGGTCATAAGCATTTGTGTATAATCTTCAGGATTTCGAGTATGAACATGGGGAGGTAGTAAACCTACGGCAATATAATTTTGTTGATTATTCCGATCTTGCTTTTTAGCATTGCCTACAGTTAACATATCGGCGGCAGTGTCTCCTGCATAGATAATAGTGGGGCGATCGCCAAGACTTTTACATGCTTTCCATAGTCCTGTAGGATCGGGCTTGCCCGGAGCATCTTCCATTGCGACTAAAATCGGATCGCGGACATTTAATCGATTTAAAACATAAGTAGCAGAAGCACGGGTAGCACCACTAAAAAATCCCCAATTAATTCCTGAAGCGGTAAGTGCTTGAAAATATTCTGGGTTAGCAATTAAAGGTTCTGAGGTGATATATCCCGTCCAATTACTAGGATCAGATCCACGATAGCGACTTTGAAAAAACTCTACGATCGCTTTATAGTCAATCTTTATCCCAATTCCCATCTTTGCTGCATACCGTTTGATTAATTCTTGAGCCGCTTCCCAATCATTATTCCAAATCCCTTCAGTTTTAAGTAAATCTATATCTTCAGAGCTAGGGCGATAGGAATTGTGTAAATCTAGCTTAGTAAAGTACTCTACTGTGTCAGCCAAAGCACGATGGTAAGAACCAAAAACATCTCTGATTACGCCATCAATATCTAAAATTAAAGCAACATTGTTAAGGTTTACCATGATAAGATTTAGGATTGCAATATCAGATTAACGCAGAGAGGTAATATTTGACTCAGTTTATTCTAAAAGTTCTTTGGCTCGAAAAAGACGTAGCATTGGCAGTCGATCAAGTAGTTGGTAAAGGTAATAGTCCTTTAACTAAATACTACTTTTGGCCGAGAGATAACGCGTGGGAACAACTCCAAACCGAGATGGAATCTAAATCGTGGATTACAGATCAAGAACGGATCGAATTGCTTAACAAAGCGACAGAAGTTATCAACTACTGGCAAGAAGAAGGTAAACGCCGCCCTATGAGCGAAGCACAGACAAAATTTGAAGATGTGATTTTCACTGGTAGTGCCTAACTAA
>CAZLKI010000009.1:0-11830 GCA_964560035.1 uncultured Synechococcus sp. | reverse complement strand
TAACTGTGCTGATGAAATGGTCTGCTACCTGGATAATTTCAGATTCAGTGTTAAACCTGCCGATGCCAAAACGGATAGAAGCATAAGCTAGAGCTTCAGATATTCCTAATGCGGTTAAAACGTGGGAAGGAGCTTTTTTTGCCGAAGAGCAAGCCGAGCCTGAAGATACTGCCATTACTGGTTGCAGACCTAATAATAAAGCATTCCCATCTACACCACTAACACTAATATTGAGATTTCCTGCTAGACGTTGAGTGGGATGCCCGTTAAGATAAATTCCTGTGAGATTATTTAGAGGTTGATTAATTAAATTCCAGAGCCGATCGCGTAAAAATTGAATGTGATTTTGCTCGGTAGTTAAGGATTCTAGGGCGATCGCTACTGCTTTTCCCAAGCCAACAATCTGCGGAGTATAGAGAGTTCCAGATCTCATCCCTCTTTCGTGTCCGCCACCATGTAGCTGCGGGGCGATCGTAACTCTAGGATTTTTCCTGCGTACATACAACGCGCCAATGCCTTTAGGTGCATAGACTTTATGCCCAGTTATCGACATTAAATCTATCTTCATCTCTTGGACATTTAAGGGAATCTTAGCGATCGCTTGAGCAGCATCGGTATGGAATATAGCTGCATGAGATCGGCAGATAGCTCCAATTTCGGCTAGGGGCTGGATTACGCCAATCTCATTATTTGCCGCCATAATAGAGACGAGAACGGTATCAGGGCGGATAGCTCGATCTAGAGATTGGAGATTTACTAAGCCATCTGATTCTACGGGCAGATAAGTTACTTCAAATCCTAAGGTCTCTAAATATCGACAGGGATCGAGAACGGCACTATGCTCGGTTGCGAGTGTGATTATATGCCGACCTTTGCTTAGATAAGCTTCAGCTACGCCTTTTATTGCCAGATTATTTGCCTCGGTAGCTCCACTGGTAAAAATAATTTCTTCAGGACTGGCTCCAATGGACTCGGCTAAGATCTCTCTGGCTTGCTTAACTGCTGCCTCTGCTTCCCATCCGTAGATATGCATGGTGCTGGCAGGATTTCCAAAATGTTCGCTAAAGTAGGGATACATTACCTCTAATACGCGGCGATCGACTGGAGTTGTAGAGTGATAATCGAGATAAATTGGTCTGTGCATATTTAACTTTAACTCTAAGACTATCCTAGCTCAGTGGTTGAAGATAAAAGTTGAAATCTCTTCTTTCAGCAATTCTCATTATGGTTCTAAATCTCATTGGATCTGCTTTTTACTCGATCGTTACAGGTTCAAACTGGATCGGATCAGCCTTTTACGCCTCGTTACAGGTTTAAACTGGATCGGATCAGCTTTCTGCTTCATCGATGCAGGTTCAAACTGTTTCAGTTCGACTTTGGATTTTACTAATTTTTTAAATAGGAGAATTTCTGCTCTTCTTTACACGTGCTCGTCATTCTTTCGTATATGGGATAGTATGATCAGTCGAAGAGTAGACTCTTTAAAAGGGTAAATAATGAAAGAGTTTACATCCCATTATGAATAAGTCAGCTTACCCAGTTTACATAGTAGGGGCGGGACCTGGCGATCCCGATCTGATTACAGTTAAAGGTCGAGATCTTCTGGCGCAAGCCGATGTTGTAGTTTATGCAAATTCTTTGATTCCAGAAACTATGCTGCAATATTGTCGTGCCGATGCCGAAATTATTCCCACCGCTTGTCTGGCTCTAGAACAAATTTTAGAAATTCTCATCGAGCGATCGCTTCAGCAAAAGTTGGTAGTACGATTACATGATGGCGATCCCAGCTTATATGGAGCTATCCACGAGCAAATAGATGGTTTGAATGCTGCCAATATTCCTGTGGAAATTATTCCCGGTGTTAGTGCTTTTCAATTAGCTGCCGCCCGCCTCCAAGTTGAATTAACCGTGCCAGAGTTAGTCCAGACTATTATTCTCACCCGGATGAGCGGACGGACACAAGTTCCAGAGCGAGAGGATTTGGCTAGTTTAGCTGCCCATCAAGCTAGTTTATGTCTTTATCTCAGCACACGTCATGTAGTGGAGGCACAAGCAAAATTAATGGCGCATTATCCTGAAGATACTCCCGTTGCGATCTGTTATCGCCTTGGTTGGCAAGATGAAAAAATTGTAACTGTACCGCTAAAAGAAATGGCAGCCGCGACTAAATCTGAGAACTTAGTTAGATCTACCATTTATATTATTAGTCCTGCTTTAGATCCAAATATCAAAGGTAAAATCAAATTTAAAGTTGGAGAACAAGGAAAGCGATCGCAGCTATATAACTCCAACCACAATCGTTTATTTAGATCTAATTAATTAGGAAATCAAAGCTAAAAAAAACCGACAGAAATTTATAGTTCCCATCGGTAAGAGTATTTAATTAAAAATTTAACTATTTAATTCATCTTAATTATTCATCTGACGTTTAATCTAAATAACGATCTGAATAACTAAACTGCTTCAAGATCTTTCTCACCCGTACGAATACGAATGATCTGCTCCACGGGCGTAATGAAAATTTTACCGTCTCCAATTTCACCAGTGCGGGCGGCAGCAATAACTTTTTCTACAACCATATCAACTTGATCGTCTTCGACCACAATTTCAACTTTGAGCTTTTGCAGAAACTCTACAGTGTATTCCGATCCACGATAGCGTTCAGTTTGCCCCTTTTGACGACCAAATCCACGTACTTCAGATACGGTCATACCAACTACTCCAGCATTAACTAGAGCGATCTTTACCTCGTCAAGCTTAAAAGGACGAATAATTGCCTCAACCTTCTTCAAATTAACCCCTCCATGATCTTTATATATTTATTGTTCAATCAAAAATCGAACATTTATGACCTAAATTACTATTTATAAAAAATAGTTTTTGTTCGTTATGAGCTAAAGTTTTAAGACTTTTTATCTTAATCAACACAAGCATTATTGCAGATATTACTACCGTACAAACAATATCCCAACCTAGCTGCTACTCCCTTCCTAGTTAAAGATTAGTCCTTTTGGGGACTGCGCCCACCACGAAGAGGCTTTGCCCCTTGACCCCATTTCAGCTGTGTACATTTCTACGATGGGAAGGGAGTATCCAACTCTTAATAGTATAGTTTCGCTTGTATTCGGATATTTAGTTTAAGATTTGAGACTAAAAATCTATCTGAAAATCATCTGAAAATCTTAAATTATATGTTGAGAGTGATTATATTAATTGGGATTCCTGCCAGTGGAAAGTCTAGCTTGACCAACAACTTAATCTATAGCTATTCCACTCCTATTACAGTTATTTCTCCAGACTTAATCAGGGCGCAACTCTATGGTTTACCGACAATTCAAGGAAATTGGCAAGAAGTTTACGAACAAATCAAATTCCAGTTTCAGCAATCATATCAATCACAGGAATCGGTAATTTATGATGCTACTAATTGCCAAGCTCAATATCGTCAAGAAATTATTACACTCGTCAAACAGATCGGATTTAATTCAGTTACAGGAATTTGGTTAAACGTACCGTTATGGATTTGCCTAGAGCGTAACGAACGCCGAAGTAACCCCGTACCTGAAACCGTGATTTTAGAAATGTATAAATCTTTAACGCAGCGATCGCCAAGTTTGAGTGAAGGCTTTGACTATTTGATGATTAAAGATGAAAGTGGTTTGGAGGATTCTTTACTATGAAACCTTTAATAGCTCGACATCAAAAATCAAAGTCGCATTAGGCGGAATAACGCTGCCCGCACCTTTAGAACCATAGCCCAATTCGGGAGGAATAGTTAAAATACGGCGACCACCAACTTTCATTGTCGCTAGTCCTTCATCCCAGCCTTTAATTACTTGTCCCACGCCTAGATCGAAGTCAAACGGACGATTGCGATCGCGGGAGCTATCAAATTTAGAACCATCCTGCAAAGTGCCAATATAGTGAACTGTAACTTTATTCCCTTTTTGTGGAGTTGCGCCAGTGCCTACGGTAATTTCCTTGTATTTGAGTCCAGAAGGGGTAGTAATGGTTTCAGAATTAGCTGCAGGATTAGTTGGAGTCATAGAAATTTGTACATTTTGAATAGAAGATTGAATAGGAGAGGCGATCGCTTGGGCAGTGGAATTGGTATTAAATTGAGCTATTACCAAGACCAAAACAGCCACAACAGTGATGCTAAAGCTGATGAGGATTTCTTTCATAAAATAATTTTTTGTAAGTTGGAAAATTTTGCTAATGTTCGTAATCTTTTTAACACCTTGTCAAATATTAACGCAATCCTGTCACCACTAGAAAAAATTCAAATTAGCTAATTCAAATCAATTAATTCAATAATTTCGTGAGTTTTCGATCGTCTGGTAAGATTAACTACAGATTAACAAAACATTACGAAATTTTATGCTTGCCACAGAAACACTTAAGCCGCAGTTTAGTAGTTCTTCTATGGGTTGTGTTTTAGTTGTAGAGGACGAGACAATAATTCGCGAAATGGTGGTATTGTCTCTCAAAAGTGAAGGCTATGAAGTTTTGGTGGCGGAAGATGGTTATACGGCTTTAAGCATTGCTCACAAGTCAACGGATATTTTGGATTTGATTGTTTTAGATGTCATGCTTCCGTACATCAATGGGCTTGATTTTTGTCGGATGATTCGGCATGAAGGTAACGGTGTACCTGTGTTGATGCTAAGTGCAAAGGGTAATGAGTCCGATCGCGTAATTGGTTTGGAAGTTGGAGCTGATGACTATTTACCTAAGCCTTTTGGGATGAGAGAGCTAGTTGCTAGATGTCATGCCCTCGTCCGTCGCAAACATCAAAGTTATCAAACCCAAGGCTCGGCTCTAAGATTTGCGGATATAACTATGTTTCCCCAAGAGTGTCGGGTGATGGTACGAGGCGAAGAGGTAAGTTTGGCACCTAAGGAATTTCGGATTTTAGAATTATTTATGAGTCACCCTCGCCGAGTGTGGTCGCGGGAGCAACTTTTAGAAAAGATTTGGGGAGCGGATTTTATCGGTGATAGTAAAACCGTAGACGTACATATTCGCTGGTTGCGCGAAAAACTAGAATCCGATCCTAGCATTCCTAAATATCTCGTGACGGTTAGGGGCTTTGGCTATCGTTTGGGCTAGGTTTTAGGTTGCCTTCTTCAAATTACTTTTCAAATTACTTCTCAAATTACTTTTCTATGAGAATGCCATAGAGATCGGGGCGGCGATCGCGAAAGAATCCAAAAGCAGCACGATTGCGGCAAATCTCGGTCAAATTAAAGCTGGCAGTAATAACTCCAGAGTTTTGACGATCCAGTTCTGCAACTTTATCACCGCGATGATTGGCAATAAAAGAATGCCCGTAAAAAGTTTGATTACCTTCAGTCCCGATCCGATTGGCGGCAACTACAGGAATTACATTACTAACCGCATGACCGATCATTGCTCTCTGCCACGGGTCTTTGGTATTTAGATTGGGTTCTTCGGGTTCGGAGCCGATCGCCGTGGGATAAAGCAATACATCCGCTCCCATTAATACCATTGCCCTAGCGCATTCTGGAAACCACTGATCCCAACAGATGCCAACTCCGAGATTGCCAAATTTAGTTTTCCACACTTTAAACCCAGTATTGCCCGCTCGAAAGTAGAATTTTTCTTCGTAGCCAGGTCCGTCGGGAATATGACTTTTGCGATAAATCCCTAAAATTTCACCATCAGCATCGATCATTGCCAAACTGTTGTAGTAGATCTGTCCAGATTTTTCAAAGAAAGATAAAGGAATTGCCACATTTAATTTTTTTGCCAAAACTCGAAAATGGGCGATCGCTGGACTTCGATCTACCTCATGAGCCCAATCAAAAAAAATATCTTTCTCCTCGCGACAAAAATAACTGCCTTCAAATAACTCTGGCGGTAAAATTACTTGTGCGCCTTGATTTGCCGCCTCGATTACTAAATCCGCAACCCGCGCAATATTAGTCTTAAGATCGTCATTTAAAGAGCATTGAATCGCAGCGATCGCTATGGTTCGATCTGGCATATTATTTTTATATTTTAGTTTTAGATAAAAGTTAGATAAAAGTTAGATAAAAGTTTAAATAGGAGTTAAGTTACCCGCCGACATCTGCCACGCGCGATCGCAAATATGTCTGAGTTCATCGGGTTCGTGGGTGACGACCAAAACCGTCCAGTTTTCCTTAAGCTTTGCCAGTAAAGAAATTAACTGTTTTCGCATCGACCAATCTAGTCCTGCCGTGGGTTCATCTAAAAGTAATAAATAGGGTTGACGAATTAATTGCACTGCCAAAGCTAAACGCCGTTGTTGCCCACCACTCAAAGACTGAGGAGAAGCATTTAAGCTTAAGGAATTTAAACCTACTGATTCTAAGGCATGGTCAATGCGATCGCTATCGAGATTTATATGTCCTAAGCGCAACTCTTCTAAAATAGTGGTACCACAAAAATGGCGTTCGGGAAACTGAAACACCAACCCGCTTAATTGTTCTAGCTCCTCGGCTCCTAACTTTTGACTGCGCCACAATACTGACCCACTATTCCACTCCACAAAGCCCGCCAAGACTTCTAATAAAGTACTTTTACCCGAACCACTAGCACCAATAACCAAGCCCATCTCTTGATGAGCGAGTTCTAGGGAAATATTTTTTAATATTGGCTCTACTGTGGCGGGCGGATGATATGAAAGATCTTGGATTAGGAGCATAATAGTCTGATGAATTTATAATTGACTTATTTGAGAGTTATTATTCAGAACTAACAGAAAAATTACTTTGATCTAGGTGTTACTTTAGCCTAAGCCATTTCGTCTAACACTTTCGGCAATGTCTATACTTTATTTGTACCTTGACAGAATTGCTAAAAATTACCCAAGTTTTCTTAATAAATTTTTTTAATAAATACTTACCTACACATTCAGCCTACCAGTAATCTTACAAGTGCCATGAATTCGCCCAAACATCAATCTTTCAAGCTCACAATTAAGTCTGTTCACATATTTAGCCCGATCGCTTTAACCTTAACTCTAATAGCAACAACAATCTTAGGAGTTAATTTAATAGATCCAGCATGGGCGGGCGATCCATTTCGTACCAGCAACCCGAAGGCGATCGGGACGGAAGCAAAACAAGCCTTTGAACTCATGTTTAAAGATGGCAACTATCCCGCCGCTGCAAAACAAGTTGATAAAGCCCTTCGCACTGAGGCAAACGATCCCCTCGTTCATGGCATGAAAGCCTCCCTTGCATATTTAGAGCAAGATTATTCGGGAATGCAGCTTTACGCGATCAAAACTAGAACGGCGGCAGAAAAACTCATGGCTACCGATAAATTGCGCGGACATACCTATATGGCGGTCGGTTACTTGATCGAGGCGGGTTATGTAGTCAGAACCGATGGCATTGTTAGTGGTGCGCCTAAAGCGTTAGGTTTAGTGCAAAAACTGTTTGATGAAATTAAACTTGCTCAAGCGATCGCTTCTAACGATCCAGAACTTAATTTAATCAAAGGCTACATGGATATGCTAATTGCCACGGTTTTGCCTAATTCTGATACGGAAAATGCCCTTTTAAGTTTGCGTTCCTCTGCACCCGAATATCTTAAATGGCGGGGAATTGCGATCGGTTATCGGGATGCCAAAAATAGCGATCGGGCATTGGTGGCAATTAATAAAGCGATCGAAGCGGCTCCTCAAAACCCCGAATTATTTTACTTAAAAGGACAAATTCTCTGGCAACGTAACGACCTAGAGGCAGCTAAAAAACAATATCGAGCGGCGATCGCCAAACGCAATCAGTTACCTCAAGATTTGGTCAAGCAAATTAATAGCGAATGTACGGGGATTACAGGCTCAAACTGTATCTAATATTTTTGGCAGTCTCTCTAAGTAATAGCTGGAATAACTGGGAGATCTACTCAGAAATTCCAGAAATGAAATCTCAATTTAAGCTTTGCCCAAAAATAGCGAACCAGAGCGATCTCTTAATGTCAAAAATTAATATGCCTCATAGTTAAACTCCCAGATATCAGGAAAATCAAATCCTTGTGGTTTATATTCTTTCCGTGCATATTTTAAGGCAATGATCCAGGCAGCATTGAAATGTCGATCCCAATAGCTTTTGAGACTTGGTTAATTATTGAGCAATACCTCAATCTGCGATCGCTGCTCTCTAATCGTATTTTCCCACCCGTTGAAGTAGTCCTGGCATATTTACATAGAGTCGCTTTAGTAAATGAGAAAGCAAGGTTGTAAGACGACTTTCTAGTTCCTTTCTTGGCGATCGCCCCAAGTCTTCAATCTCCTCTATTAAGTTTTCAATGTCTAAATGCTCAAAGTCCCTAGCTTTTAATTTGGCTACGGTTTCCAAAGTCCAAAGGAGGAAATCAGATTCATATAGAGATTTTTTGGTAACTATCTGAGTCATGGATTTATAACTCCTTTGTTGACTATTTAGATAAAGTTAGACAAAGCGATCGCCTAAAAGTAACTAGACAAATTCGGCTTCAATTTGTGTGGGCTGCGGTTGCGGATTAAACTCAAAGAGCGAATAGACAACATTTCGGCGAATATCTGTCAGCATATCGAGGAATAGCTCGTACCCTTCGCTTTTGTATTCAATTAACGGGTCTTTTTGTCCATAGCCTCTTAAACCTACCGATTCCCGTAGGCTTTCCATTGCCTGTAGGTGTTCCCGCCAGAGCGTATCAATTTGTTGCAAAATGAAGAATCTTTCGGCTTGACGCATTAATCCCACTTGAAAACCATCCACTTGTTGCTCTTTAATTTCGTAGGCACGGCGGACTTCTTCGCGTAAAAATGCTTGGATTTCGGGCATAAACATTTCGTTAAGATGTTCTACTTCCAAATCTTGAAGCAGATTAATAAATTCCTTTACCTTCTTAACTACGCTGGCTAAGTCCCATTCTTCAGACGGTAAGTCGGGGTTGACGTAAGCCTTGACAATATCATCCATCGTCATTTCCGCATATTCAATCACGCGATTGCGTAAATCTTGTCCATCTAATACTCTAAATCTTTCGGAATAGATCGCTCTTCTTTGATTATTTAGAACTTCATCATACTCAAATACCTGTTTGCGGGTATCGTAATAAAAAGTTTCGACTTTCTTCTGCGCGCCTTCTAAACTCCGAGTTAATAAACCCGAACTAATCGGCATATCTTCTTCAACTCTAAAAGCATTCATCATTGCTGCCACGCGATCGCCTGCAAAGATTCGCATTAAATTATCTTCTAAGCTCAAAAAGAAGCGAGTGGAACCCGGATCTCCCTGTCTGCCGCAACGTCCGCGCAACTGGTTATCAATCCGCCGCGATTCATGCCGTTCGGTGCCAATTACGTGCAGACCATTCAAGCCTGTAACTAAATCGTGCTCTGTAGTAGTGTAGGCTTCGTACTCTTGCTTGATGGCAATATAAGCATCTCTAAGTTTTTGAATAACGAGATTATCGGTTGGGGCTTTTTCCGATGCCACTGCTAACATATCTTCAGCTTCTAATTCGGGTAAGCTTTGCGCTCCTAATATTGCTATGGCATAATCTACAGCATTCTTCAGCAGTGACTTGGAATTTTCGGATAAGTCCGCAGGAAAAATGCTAGGGGTAGCTTTCCATGTTTTTAGTTTTTTCGTAGAACCAAAGCCCTGTCCACTGTTTGGGCTATTCGGAAAAAGCATCTGCCCCAT
Source organism: uncultured Synechococcus sp. (assembly GCA_964560035.1). GTDB lineage: Bacteria > Cyanobacteriota > Cyanobacteriia > Pseudanabaenales > Pseudanabaenaceae > PCC-7502. The sequence continues at coordinate 2,144 of CAZLKI010000009.1, read as the reverse complement.
TAAATCATCATTATCAGTGCGGACAATTTTGGGCATAAAGAACTCTCTCACTTTCAGACGTGCCATATAATCCACGTTACCACCAAGAATAATATCAGTTCCTCTACCTGCCATATTTGTGGCGATCGTGACTGCACCTTTGCGTCCTGCTTGGGCAATAATTTCCGATTCTCTTTCGACATTCTCTGGTTTGGCGTTCAATAAATTATGGGGGATTTCCTGCTCTAATAAGAGCCGAGATATGACTTCCGATTTTTCTACACTGGTAGTTCCCACAAGCACAGGTCGCCCTGATTCGTGCATTTCTTGGCATTCGATCGCCACTGCCCGCCATTTTGCTACTTCGGTTTTATAGACCACATCGGATAAATCTTTTCTACCACTGACGCGATTTGTGGGCATAGTTGTAACTTCGAGCTTATAGATTTTACCAAACTCTGCCTCTTCGGTTCTCGCCGTACCAGTCATCCCTGCTAGTTTGGGATAAAGTAAAAAGAAGTTTTGGTAGGTAATAGAAGCTAGGGTTTGGGTTTCGTTTTCAATTGTCACCTTCTCTTTAGCCTCGATCGCTTGATGCAAACCATCACTCCACCGTCTACCGGGCATCACTCGACCAGTAAACTCATCCACAATTATGGCTTGATCGTCTCGAATCATATAATTAACATCTTTCAAGAATAATTCTTTGGCTTTGAGTGCGTTAAATACATAGTGTGCCCAAGGATCTTGTTGGTCGAATAGGTCAGTTACACCCAATAGATTCTCAGCTTCTTCAAAACCTTCATCCGTCAGAATTACCGTACGCTGCTTTTCATCAACTTCGTAATGTTTTTCTTTTTCTAACTTCCAACCAATTTCCGAAGCTCCTAAGTATTTTTCCGTAGGACGTTCTAATTGCCCAGAGATAATCAAAGGCGTGCGCGCTTCGTCAATTAAAACCGAATCCACTTCGTCAATAATGCAATAGTGAAAAGGGCGTTGCACTACATCTTCAATTGAAGTTGCCATGTTATCGCGCAGATAGTCAAAACCTAGTTCGCTATTGGTCGTATAAGTTATATCACAGGCATAATTACGCTGACGTTCGGAAGGCTCCATTCCCTGTTGGACGATGCCCACACTCAAACCCAAAAACCTGTGGACCTGTCCCATCCACTCGGCATCACGACGGGCTAGATAATCATTGACCGTGACAATATGTACGCCTTTACCAGTGAGCGCGTTTAGATAGCTAGGCAATGTCGATACAAGAGTTTTGCCCTCCCCAGTTTTCATCTCGGCAATCTGCCCTTTGTGCAATACCATCCCGCCCAACATCTGTACGTCATAATGGCGTAGCCCTAAAACTCTAACGGCCGCCTCTCGCACGACCGCAAAAGCTTCTGGGAGAATGTCGTCAAAATCCTCATCTTTTTCGAGACGCTGCTTAAATTCTGTAGTTTTATTCCGCAAGTCATCGTCACTTAGGGCTTTAATCTCATTTTCTAAGGAATTAATTAAGGCTAGATCTGGACGAAATTTATCCAGCTTGCGTTTATTTGGATCGCCAATTAGAGATTTAAGATTGAACATGACTAAAAATGGATATGGGAAATAAAGACTAAATATATACCCTATAGTACCCGACAAGTCTGCAACCCTAATAAAAATTGCCCGTCCATACCTTACAAAGTCTGTTTAGAGTCCTGACAAATAAAGGTTTAAGCTCCTAAGCCACGGCAAACCCAGTATACTGCCTTACTTGGGGCTCATGAAAACCCAACACAATATCTGATTTAGGAATGCCCGCTTCTACCAGATCGTTGGTTACGCCATATTCGATGCCATCCCCCATATTAGTTGATTGATAATTTCTACGTGAATTAGACAGCCATGAACCATTTTTTTCAACCTACCGAAATAATAATGTATCGATCGGTTTTAAGGTCGAATGCAGCTTTATTTTTGGCATCGATGTTTGCATAATCCATATCAATATATTGACTTAAAACGTTTAAAATAATTTGACGATAACTTTCTAATTTATCCATCGTACAATTAGATCTTGAACGGAATTAAAAATTAGCAGATTGAAGATATTTTTATCTAATTAGGACTTACGCAGCGTAAAAAGAAAACCTATATTTAAAGTAGGTTTGGGGCAC
>CAZLKI010000008.1:17002-24593 GCA_964560035.1 uncultured Synechococcus sp. | reverse complement strand
TGCCCCAAACCTACTTTAAATATAGGTTTTCTTTTTACGCTGCGTAAGTCCTATAGTTAACAGATTAGTAAGCACCGTTGCCCTTAGGAAAAATCACCACCGAGATCGTCTTAAAGATAATCCAGAGGTCTAAACCTAAATTATGTTGACGAGAATAGTAAAGGTCAAGCTGAACTCGTCGTGCATAGGGAATATCATTCCGTCCAGAAACTTGCCATAGTCCAGTAATTCCCGGTCTAACTGTGAGTACTTGGTCTATGGCATCACTATATTTACCCAACTCTTCAGGTACGAGGGGACGAGGTCCGACTACGCTCATTTCACCTGTGAGAACGTGCCAAAATTGTGGTAGCTCATCTAAACTGGTCATCCTCAACCATTTACCAATGGGAGTAATGCGGGGATCGTTTTTGAGTTTGAAGCAGTTTTGAAATTCGGCTTTTTGTTGGGGACACCGATCGAGTAAATCTTGTAATATGCGATCGGCACCAACCATCATGGTTCGGAACTTGATGCAAGAAAATAAACGACCATTTTTTCCGACTCGTTGCTGACTATAAAATATAGAACCCGAAGAACTAAGATAGATTAGGAGAGCGATCGCTAAATAAAGTGGAGAAAGCAAAACCAAAACACTAAAAGAAAACCCAATATCAAATAGCCGTTTCCACGGAATGTAATGTACCCGCGTCTTATTTCTAGGTAAAATTCTACCAGTCTGACCTCTAGTTACCATTATTCTCACCCACACACCAGATAATGAGTTTAATCATACAATGACAACGTATTTTTTTTGGGGCGATGACGACTATAAAATCGATCTCACTCTAAAGAAACTGAAATCAGAATTTTTAGACCCAATGTGGTTTGATTTCAACTACGTTAAGGTGAATGCAATTAGCGATGAGCAAATTATAGAGGCTTTAAATCAAGCATCTACTCCACCTTTTGGTATAGGAGATCGCCTTACTTGGCTCAGTGATACAGCGATCGCCCAGAAATGTTCCGATAGCGTGTTAGCAGAATTAGAAAGAACCCTAAATCATTTACCTGCAAACTCACACCTAATTTTTACTAGCTCCAGTAAGCCCGATGGCAGAATTAAATCTACAAAGCTATTACAGAAACTTGCCAAAATTCAAGAATTTTCATTAATCGCTAATTGGAATACCGCCGCGATCGCTCAATTAGTGAAAGATACGGCAAGTTCGGAAGGGGTTAATTTAACTAATGATGGTATAGATTTTTTGGCAGAAGCAGTCGGAGGAGATTCTCGGCGGTTGGTAATGGAGTTGCAAAAGCTAAAATTATTTACTGATGGTAGTAAACCATTAAATGCCCCACTTAACGCCAAAGCGATCGCCCAATTAGTCAATCAAACTGCCCATAATAGTTTTCAATTAGCGACTGAGATCCGCTTGGGAAATATAAGTAAGGCTTTATCACTGCTGACCGAATTACTAAATAATAACGAAGCGGGTTTGAGAATATCTGCCACTTTAACTACGCAGTTTCGGACTTGGCTGTGGGTAAGAGTTTTGCAAGATGCGGGAGAAAGAGATGATAAAGCGATCGCCACCGCCGCCGAAATTAGTAATCCCAAACGTATTTATTTTTTCAAACAAGAAGTTCAGAACCTAAATACTAAAAATTTAATCGCGGCACTCTCAGTTTTATTACAACTAGAACAAGGTCTAAAAAGAGGCGCAAATGAAACCGCAGCTTTACAAACAGCCGTAATTGAACTTTGTACTTTGACTAAGAACTAACTTACTGAATCTTTATTCTTTTAGTCATTTAACTTTCTACGCAAGGAAATACTTTGATAGATATACCAAAAAACTACAACTGACTCTAAAATAACTGCTAATTAGGTCGCAATCTCCATCCGAAAATTGAAAATCCAGAATATAAGACCATTAGATCTGGGGACTAATCCAAATAAAATATCTGTAGGATGAGCAATATCTGGACGTATCCATTTTAAAGAAATCAAATATAAACCTTAAACACAATTCAGGGCAGTAACTACATGCACATAAAAAGGAGGATTAATGTTGATCATAATTTGATTTATCCCATAATAAATTTTAGAATTTCAAAATTAAGCTTAAAAGTTTAAATTAAATAATTAAAAATGAATCTCTATCATCGATCTATTCTGATAGTCGCCAATGGCTTATAGGGGAATGCTAACAAATGAACTAGAGCGATCTCTAAGATAAAATAGATCTAAAACAAATAGGAAAAATCAATGGCAAATCAAGACCCTATTTTAGAAATGTTAGGGAAACTTAACGATAAGTTTGATTCTCTGTCAACAGAAAATAAGGAATTCAATCATAAGTTGGACTCATTCGATCACAAGTTAAACGCTATCTCAGAAGAAAATAAAGCTATCTCAGCCGAAAATAAGGAAATAATAGCTGATAACAAGCGGTTTAATACCCGATTTGATGACTATCAAAAGGCGACTCAGTGGGTTGTACAGCTTGCATTTAGTCTTATTGCTTCTGCTACGATTACCGTAATTATTACCTCGGTTCTCAGGAAATAAGCGGCGGAACGCATCCGCAGGGATCGCTATTTATCGGTGAAATATCGTAGGAATTTATTTTTGATACTCTTCTAACTGTTTTCTGTCAACATAGTTTTACACGATCGATATCCGCAGAATTTAAATCTTTATAAATTTAGACTATCTAAAAGATTTTTATATTAATTAAATATACGTGTACAACTTAAACTTTAACTTTTAATTATTAGAAATAAATTTAGATTATTAAAATTTAAGTTATATCCATTTATTTCAAGTTAGTAATTAATATAAACGCTTTGAAATTATATTTGATATCAATTAGTTGTAACTACTGCTTCAACTTTAGCGGTTTGATTTTCGGTATTTACTTCAGTAATTGCCCAACGTAGTGGTTCGCCTTGATTTGAAAGTTCGGCTGTAATGGCTTCGACCAAATTTTCTTGATTTTGATTTAAGTCAATCTCGGCAGTGATGAAGTGGGTAGTCATAGATTTAATTACTAGATTAATTTGTTCATTATTACGCACAACCAGCTAAAAAATTAGTGTAATCTATGTCTTAAAACTTGGCTTTATTGGGCATTGGTATATTTGGTAAAGATAGATTATGGCAATTATTGCATTAAGAGCTTGGTACATTCCCGAATACGAACCCATGCGATCGCTATACAATCGTCCTCACGATATCCGATTAGCAAAAAATAGTTTACTGAAGTCGGCACTCAGGGCAGATTTCTTAGATGATATCGCGATCGTTAAAGAATCTGAATGGTTTCAAAGATATCTAGCAGGGGAAACGATTGAATTTTATATTGAAGGTAGTGGCAGTTATGCGATCGCCAATATCGATCTAATTAGCCATGAAATTTATTTCACCAAGCAAGAAGCATTATCCCAATTAGACCCAACTATATTTTTTAGCTATCAAACCCAACAGCCTCAATACAGCGAAATAATTAGAGAAGCATTAGAAACTACTCTTACTCAAATCAATCGGACATCACGAATTAAAATCACTTTAGAACAATCCCACCGTTCCACCGAAGAACCAATTAAACTCAAAAGTGCATTATTTTCTAAACTAAAACGCAGTTTATTATTTGTTGCTGATGTCAGTGCGATCGCTCAAATCCATTCCGATCCACCCCAATTAATTCCCAGTCCTCATGTCTGTGTGGAAGTTGGCTATGCTCTTCAAACTAAGCGATCGGAGCAAATATTATTAATCGAAGTCGGAAGTCAAGATCAAGGCACATTTCCCTTTGATTTACCCATCCATCAACGACTAACTGTAGTCAACTATAATTCTCTAGTCAAAGAATTACCCTCGGCGATCGCCATTCATTTAGAAAGATTTAATTTATTTTAATAGTTCCTTTCTTAATTTAATTCCACTTAATCTAATCGGTGAATTATATGCTGAATTATCTATCTGAGAAAAAAATGCACATCGTCAGGTGGGTGCTGGCGATCGCATGGTCAATATTAATTCTTTCTCTTTTCTACGATCCCATTACTCCGTTACTTACCGACCCAAGTAATCTTATAAGCCCCTTTCGGATCGATCCGAGCAAACCCTGTATTCAAGTCCAAAATATTTGTTTATCCAATGCCCCTTACAGCATGACCGCTAGAATCTTTTGGGCAATGGTAGTCCCTGCGGGGATATTAATTATTTTTGTATTTGGGCATGAATTTTGGCGACGTATTTGTCCACTTTCATTTTTTTCACAGATTCCACGAGCATTGGGTATACAACGTCAGCAAAAAATTGTTTCTCCTTCTGGAACAACCCGTTATCAATTATTTACGATCGAAAAAGATTCTTGGCTAGGGAAAAACCATCTTTATCTTCAGTTTGGATTATTTTTTTTAGGATTAAATATTCGCATTCTCTTTGTGAATTCCGATCGCATGGCATTAGCAGCATTTTTAATCTTCACAGTTTTGTCTGCGGTTTTAGTAGGATATCTCTTTGCAGGAAAAAGTTGGTGTCAGTATTTTTGTCCGATGGCACCCGTACAGATAGTTTTCACTGGTACTAAAGGTTTACTCGGCAGTCAGGCGCATTTGGGAGAAAAGCTAAAGATCACGCAATCAATGTGTCGAGAAGTGGATAAAACTACAGGACAAGAGAAAAGTGCTTGTGTGGCTTGTCAAAGTTCGTGTATAGATATTGATTCGGAGCGATCGTACTGGGATCGAATTGAGAATCCCGATCGCAAGTTACTATACTTTGGCTATATAGGCTTAGTGATTGGTTTTCATGTCTATTTCTTTCTCTATGCTGGTAATTGGGAATATTACTATTCGGGAGCTTGGACGCATGAAGAAGGACAAATAGCAAAAATCTTAAGCTCTGGATTCTACATTTTTAATCGCGAAATTCCGATTCCCAAATTAATTGCTACTCCACTAACACTCGCTGCATTTTGTGCGGGAACATATGGAATTTTTAGAATTGCGGAAAAAACCTATCGCCAATATCTAGAAACAGGAGAGAAGATTGGAAAAACATTACCCTACAATCAATTTTTACACCAAATTTTTACGATTTGTACGCTGATTGCTTGGAATGTATTTTGGATATTTGGCGGGCGGAGTAATCTTGCAGTTTTACCTCAATGGGCTGAAAATCTGTTTACAGGATTTCTTGTTATAGTCAGTGGCATTTGGTTTACTCAAACTTTTAGACGGTCATCCGAGCAATACAATCGCGAAAAATTAGCGGTTACGCTACGGAGGCAGTTAGCCAAGCTCGGCATTGATATGTCTAAAATTTTGAAGCGCAATCTTGAAGAACTAGACCCGAATGAAATCTACGTTTTAGCTAAGGTTCTACCCGAAACTAGCCGAGAACAAAAAGATCGAGTGTACCGTGGCGTGATAGTTGAAGCTTTAGAAGATGGTGTGATTTCGATCGCCGAAGATAATTTATTAAAAGAACTCAGACAAGAATTAGGGATTGATATCAATCAGCATTATGCCATATTAGCGAGTTTGGGAATTGCCGACCCAACTTTATTTGATTCAGATAAAATCATAACTTTAGAAAAAAAACTACGCTTAGACTCTTATCAACAAAATCTAGAGTATCTTATTTTTGATTTAGTAGAGACTAGAATTCCAGTTCGGAAAGCCTTAAAGCAAAAAGCGACTAGGGTAATGGCTCTCCAGAAAGAATATGGAATTACCGAAGCTGAAGACGAATCAATCGTATCCAGTATTTTAGGAGAACAAGGCATTCTAGTTAAAAAAGCTCACTTGCTACTATCAAGACTAGAGGCTCTAGATGCAGACATCCAAAGTATAGAAAATTTAGCTCTCGATCGCCATAGTTCTGTATGTGGTTTATTAAAACAGATTTTAGAGGAGAGGCAGAGGTCGGTTATAAAGAATTTACTGACAATTCTAGAAGTTTTAGGAGCTATTCCTGAATCCTTAGAAATTGCGAGAGATATTGCAAGGTCGATCGACAAGCTCTCGTATCCCTTAGTTAATGAATTATTAAATAAACAGAATAATCAAGATGAGTGGATCGAGAGAATAGATCCCAGCTTAGTGATAATTCTACAGATGGAAGCTGAAAAAATATTAAGTAAAAGGGAACTTCAATCGGAATTACCATTTGATAATGAACCTTTTATTAGTTTACTAAAACGCTTTATTTATGAGGACATAGAGCCTTTATTCAAAGCATTAAGCTTACGAGGAATTCGATCGCTCGATCGTAATGTGGCTTTACAAGTGGCTGAAGAGCTAAATCTTAATAATATCGATTCTCAATCTATTTTAGCGGAAACAGTAAATGCGATTCTCAATCAATCTCATCCTGTAGAAAATGTCATGAGTTTAATAATTGAGGTTGAGATAGATAAAAAGATTGAGCGCAAATACAAGGGATGGCACTCTGTTTTTCAGCGATCGCCTCTGCTAATTGGTAGCGACTCTTCCAATGATATTGTTATCCCCAGCCAATCTGTTATACCTCACCATGCCACTATTAACTTTAATCAAAACGAAGAAGTTATTATCCAAAGCATTCAAAGCGATCGCGCTCAACTATATTTAGACAATCAAGTTATTAATAATGATGGATATCAAATTGCTCAAGGCGACAAAATTTATTTCAGCTTGGATGAAGATACTTATATATCAGTTAATTGGCAAACATTACCTGACCAGAAAATATCGGAAGTTGAGAACCTGCCAACCTTAGATAAAATGCTTTATTTATTTGAGAGTAACTTTTTTAATCAAATTGAAATTAACTCCTTGATCGAACTTGCTGGACGTTCCCAAATGCAAATCTATAATCAGAGTGATGTAATATGTGATGTCGGAGATCCGAGCGATCGTTTATTTATTATCCTTGATGGATGTGTAAACGCGATCGGTAAAAATGAAGATGGAATAGAAGTTGTTATTAATAAATGTTTTAGAGGTGAATCAATTGGCGAACTAGGTGTTTTGACCCACTCAACCCGCATTGCAAAGCTAGTAGTAGCGAGCGAGAAAACACATATTTTAGCTCTTACAAGTCGTGATGTTGACTCACTATTAGAACGAAACTCGGTTTTAGCCCGAAGCTTATTAACTATAGTTAGTTCGAGGTTTCGCAAAGAAATTTATAAAAAAAGTCAGTGAAGCTAAACTCTTTTATTTAACAGAATTATTTAAAAGAAGGTATGGGAGATTGGCGAAGCTTAACTTTATCTAAGGCACTTTTTTAATTAACTTAAAATAATTTGTTTGATAATTTATTTGAAAATTGGCATCATCTAATCATTTTATTGATAGCTATTTCTTGAAACTTATAAGAATAAAAGTAGGAATATGCAAATTATACAAATTAATATTCCAAAATTAGCTGTAGTTCTAAATCTTGTAAGATCGATCTATTTATTAGGACTGAAATATGAGTTTTGTAACTACTATTACAATTTGGTATTTGCAAACTAGATATATTTCTCACAACCGAGCAATACCTGTTATAGCTAATTGCAAAATAAAATTAAAGGATTTATTTCTTAGTTTACTAGTTTTAGCTTAT
>CAZLKI010000008.1:0-16992 GCA_964560035.1 uncultured Synechococcus sp. | reverse complement strand
AGGTAACTTATGGGCAACTTAAAAGTCAAAATGAGAATTGCTGATTTAGCTTATGTCTTCTGGACATCACTTCTAGTTAATCTTAAACTAAAATTTTTTATTTTTATTCAATATTATTAGCTCCAAAGGTGTTGTGATTTCCAAAAAATAGTTGTGTTAATTGGTGTGAAGAGATGAACAAAGTTAATGTTATGAGACTCTTTTTTATTAAGAGTGTTTCCTGTGCGGCTTTTTTGTATTTAGCTAATATCGTTTTAATTAATAGTGATTTAATTAATAGTGCAAGTGCTGAAACTTTAGTTCCTATTGATGCTTCTACCAATAAAAATGTTCCGACCGAAAAAAATGATATTTTACCAAAGTTAGAAGAGCTTGGGAAAGAAGGAAAAGGTGTACAAACAACCGCCCAAGTTACTTCGGTTTCGCAATTAAGCGATGTTCAACCTACAGATTGGGCATTTACTTCATTACAGTCTCTAGTCGAAAGATATGGATGTATTGCAGGTTATCCTAATAGCACCTTTCGCGGTCAGAGAGCCCTAAGTAGATATGAATTTGCGGCTGGTCTTAACGCTTGTTTAGATAAGATCAACGAACTGATTTCCACTGGTTTGGCAGATAAAGTTGGGAAAGAAGATTTAGCTGTTTTACAAAAGCTTCAAACTGAGTTTGCGGCAGAATTAACCGCCATTAAGGGACGAGTCACTGGCTTAGAAGCAAAAGTTGAAACCTTAGAAGCGCAACAGTTTTCAACCACAACCAAGTTGGGAATTCTAGCTTTCTTTAACTTAACAGGTGCCAACGGAGGGAACGGAGTTCGATCTGACAACTTTATTACTAAAACTCCTCAACTAAATCCTACTCCCAATACTACCTTTAGTGGTTTAGTCTGGTTAGACCTTAAAACTTCTTTCACTGGCAAGGATTTATTAGTTACTCAACTAGCCGCAGGCAATGGAAATTCACCTGTTAATAGTCTTGTAGATCCTGGTTTTACTTCGGGATTTTTTAACTCTACTGGCACGCCATTTACCGATCAAACCGCTGGGACTGCTGCTAATGTTTTTGTACTTCGCGAACTTTCCTATCAATTCCCAATTTTTGCCAATTCGACTTTAGTTGTGGGTCCAAGAGTTAATTTCTATAAGTATTTTGATAATAACCGTTTTACTCTGTTTCTCAATGGCACAAGTAGTTTCAATTCTATTAACAGTACGTTACTTTCCAATGCTAAACGGGGAGCAGGCGCAGTTTTCTTAACTTCTTTGGGGAACCAGTTAGATTTTAAAATAGGTTACTTAGCTGAAAGCAACGAATTTTTACCTTCTAATTTGTTCAATTCTGCTTCCAATCCTAATGAAGGGCTTTTCGGTGGTAACAATGCCTTGACTGCAGAAATTGGTTTTAAACCCAATCAAAATATAAACTTACGATTTTTGTATAGTCGAACTAACCTACAAGCGATATTTGGTTGTGTTGGTGGGGTTGGAGCTACTCCTTCTTTGCCTGGCACTGCGTGTAACGGCATTCTAGATAACCTCTCTAACGGTCAATCTGATGTATTTGTAGCTAATTTTGACTGGTTGGTTACTAAAGGATTTGGATTATTTGGACGCTATGGAATTAGTTTTACTAACCTAAACCAAGTTGGAGGTGGTTCTGTAGGTAATGTGACAACGCAAGCATTTCAAATTGGGGCGGCTTTCCCCGATCTACTTAAGGAGGGAGCGCAAGGAACAATCTCTTTTGTTATGCCATTTAATTTTACCAGTGGTCGGAATCTCCTATCAGCAGGACAGGGAGATGGTGGCACTCAGTTTGACCTAGAGGCTGCTTACTTCTATCCTATCTCTAAGAATATTTCAGTCGTTCCTGCACTGTACTTTATTTTTAATCCAAATAATTTTAGTAGTAATCCATTACTCACTGTCGCTAATTTACGATTGCAATTTGGTTTCTAAGCTTAGTATTAACCATTAGGGATGAAGCCTTTTTTATCTCTAATGACTTAAAAGTTTTTAACTCGATAATCATCTAATAATTATTATAAATAGGAGCAAAGAATTGAAAGAGAAAGAGCCATTGTATATACCCCGCCGTCAAGTAATTCGGGGAATTTTAGCTTCTACTGCGTTTGGTGTTACTTCCCAACTTTGGACTGGATGTACACCATCCGAAACTCCTACAGTCGGGACAAGTCCTACTCCTACCACTCCCACTGCTCCAGAGTTAACTATTGGTTTCATTTTTGTCGGACCCAAAGATGACTTTGGCTATAATCAATCACATTTCCAAGGTGAGGGAGTAATATCTAGTTTGGCAGGGATAAAAACTGTAGATGAAGCAAATGTTCCCGAAACTGCTACAGTTCAGGAAACGATGTTGAGTATGATCGGTCAAAATGGAGCTACTTTGCTCTTCCCTACATCTTTTGGTTATTTCGATCCTCACATTCTTAAAATTGCTAAAGAAAATCCTAAAGTTCAGTTTTTACATTGTGGCGGTTTATACCAAGATGGAGTTCATCCCCCCAATGTCGGTAGTTACTATGGCTATATCGACGAAGCCGAATACATTGCGGGGATTGTGGCTGGACTTACTACCAAGTCTGGAAAGTTAGGTTTTGTTGCAGCCAAGCCGATTCCTCAAGTCTTGCGTAATATTAATAGCTATACCCTTGGTGCTCGAAGCGTCAATCCTAAAATAACTACTCAGGTGATTTTTACGGGTGATTGGTCTATTCCAGTTAAAGAAGCTGAAGCTACTAACAGTATGGTAGATCAAGGTGTAGATGTGATGACCTGTCACGTTGATAGTCCGAAGGTGGTAATTGAAACTGCTGAAAAGCGTAAGATATTTTGTACGGGTTATCACGTCGATCAATCCCAATTGGCTCCTAATGGATTTTTGACTGGCTCAGAGTGGGATTGGGGAACGGTTTATACTCAATATGTCGAACAAGTAAAAGCGGGTAAAACCTTGGCTGATGGTGGGATCTCTCACTTAGTTAGAGGTGGACTCAAGGAAAAATTCTGTAAAGTTTCTCCCTATGGCTCTGTGGTAAGTGCTGCTACCAAAAAAGAAGCGGATGCGGCGATCGCTAAATTTATGGACGGAAGCATGATTATTTATGGGGGAGAGATTAAAGATAATACTGGTAAGGTTATAGTGACTAAGGATAAAAAACTGAAACAGACCGACCCTTCTTTGGAGAAAATGAATTGGTTAGTTGAAGGTGTGATTGGCAAGATCGGATAGGTTTAGATTTGGATATTTAGAGGGATAAAAAAGTGATGAATATTTTATCTAGCTGGCGATCGCTATCTGAAAAAATTGCAATTCCCATTGGTGCCATTGTTCTATCGTTGGTGATATTTGGCATTTTTTGTGCAGTGCAGGGAACAAATCCTTTTGCTGTATATGGCGTAATTTATCAATCGGCTTTTGGTAGTGCCTTCTCTTGGCAGGGAACTTTAATCAGATCGGCTCCATTGATGTTAACGGCAATGTGTACTGCTTTACCCGCACGTTTGGGGTTAGTAGTAATTGGGAATGAAGGGGCATTGGTGATGGGTGGCATCGGGGCGATCGCGGCGGGGTTAGCTTTTAATTTTTTACCGCCCTTAATTGTCCAAATTTTGATGGCGATCGGGGCAATTATCTTGGGTGGCATCTGGATTATGGGTGTCGGTGCGCTTAAATATTATCGGGGAGTAAATGAGACGATTAGTAGTTTGTTGATGAATTATATTGCGATCGCCATTCTTAATACCTTAGTCGAAGGACCTATGCGCGATCCATCCAGCTTAAATAAGCCTTCTACTTATCCCTTACTCGAAGCGAACTGGTTGCAAAGTATTCCGGGGAGTCGGGTACATTACGGTCTGATCTATGGCTTGATCGCCTGTGTGATTGCCTACTTTTTAATTCAAAGAACGACTTTTGGGTTTGGCGTGCGCACTGCGGGTGGAAATATTCGAGCGGCTAAAATTGCAGGCTTGCCTGTGGGTAAGCTTACTTTGGCGGTTTGCTTTTTGGCTGGTTCTTGTGCGGGTTTAGCAGGAATGGTTGAGGTTGCGGCAATTCATCATAGTGCTAATGCTTCGCTCAATACTGGTTATGGCTATAGTGGCATTCTTGTGGCATTTGTGGCTCGAAATAATCCTTTGGCGGCGATATTGGTAGCAATTTTACTGGGGGGGCTTTTGGCAAGTGGTAGTGGTTTGCAGCGATCGCTGGGATTAAATGACGCTACAGTTTTGGTGTTTCAGGGCATTGTATTTTTGGTGATTCTATTCAGCGAATCGATGTACGGGAAGTTTGACTTATTTAAAGATCGAGCGAAACCACCTAAAATTAATACTGCTCCTCAGCAGGTGGCTTAAAGCTTCTAATTCATAGAGTCTTCATCACAAAAAGATAAAAGAAAGGATAAAAATATGGCGGCAGAGACAGCAGATTGGTTGGGAGTTCCATTGGCAATTATTGGCGGAACTCTAAGAGGTAGTGCTCCCTTTTTATTCGTGAGCTTGGGCGAGTGCTTAACGGAGAAATCTGGAAAGATTAATTTGGGATTAGAAGGAACTCTGCTAACAGGTGCCATGAGTGCCTATGCCGTATCTTATTTGACGGGTTCGCCGTGGTTAGGAGTATTGGCAGCAGGATGTGCGGGGCTTTGTTTGGGTAGCATTCATGCTTGGCTTTCTCAGCGTCAGGGGGTGAGTGATGTTGCCGTCGGTATTGCGATGATCGTATTTGGGAGTGGTATCGCTTTCTTTTTTGGTAAGGCTTTTATTCAGCCTAAGGCTCCGCAGTTACCAATTTTTGAGTTAGGGGCTTGGAGTAGCTATCCACCTTTACAATCGGCTCTGCAAATCAGTCCGTTGCTATTGATTGGGATTGCGATCGCGCCGTTAATGCAGTGGTTCTTTAAATCTACCCGTTGGGGTTTGTATGTTCGGGCGGTGGGTGATAGTCCGAGTGCGGCAAGGGCAATGGGGATTTCGGTATTTTGGGTCAGATTTTTAGCAATTGTGGCGGGTAGTTTTCTCTCGGCGATCGGCGGGGCTTGTTTATCGCTTTATTATCCCGGCATTTGGTCGGAAAATATTTCTAGCGGGCAGGGATTAATGGCGGTGGCATTGGTGATCTTTGCTCGTTGGCAACCGATGCAATGTTTATGGGCAGCCCTTTTATTTGGTGGCGCGCAGGCGATCGGTCCAGCCTTACAAGCAGTGCGAATTAATGCTTTTCCCTATCTATTCAATGCTTCGCCTTATATTCTTACCTTGATTATTATGATTATCACTTGTTCGCCTAAACGGACTTTGGCTGGTTCCCCTGGTGCATTAGGGACAAATGAGTAAATCTATTGAGATGTCTTGTTAAGATGTTTTGTTTAGATGTTTTGTTGAGATATCTATGATTGAGTTAGCGAAGATTCTAAATGCTTAATTAGGGTTCCCATCGGCAAAGCTCCTTGAATATGTTGCCAAGGAAGAATAGTATCCGTCTCCCAATTTTCATAAACATAATGCTCTAGGGGTGGGATTTGTCCTCGGAGTGCTTTAAATGCTCTTTTATACATTCCATCGCTGGGAATTCCATGATCCGCGTATTCGTATGCCAGTTTGAGAACGGATTGAATGCGGCGATCGCCTCTCGAAATTAAAGCTTGAATTAGCGAATCCTTATAACTTTCGGGACGAAAATCTATCCCTTTTGGTGCCAGATGTTTTTGGAGATACTTCAGTTTTTTATCGCCATTAGGACTAACTCCCAACCATTGCCACGGCGTATGAGACTTAGGCACAAAGGTACTGCAACCAAAGCTGAGTTTGAGTTTAGGCGCAGTTTTTTTGACCGCGAGCAGCATCTCAATGGTTAGATCGATATCCGTGTCCAATTCCTGCGGAACTCCAACCATGCCATAGAGTTTTAAGGCACTTAGACCTCCTGCTTGGGCATTAGCGGCGGCTTGCTGAATTTCATCGTTAGTAAGTTTCTTATTAATAATTTGCCGCAATCTTTCCGATCCACTTTCCACCGCGATCGTGACCGAACGACTATCTCGACTGCTAAGAATTTGGCAGAGCTTTAACGATAAAGTATTTGTGCGGACAGAGGCTAAACTCAACCTTACGGAATCAAACTGGGGGCGGGCAATATAATCGAGTAAAGTTTCAAATTCTGGATGTTGAGTAATTGATGCACCGAGAAGTCCCAATCGATCGGTTACTTCCAATCCTTTAGCGATCGCTGGCATCAAACTATCCACGGCACTGGGAGTTCTAAAGGGTAGGGTAAGATAGCTGGCAAGACAAAACCTACACATCTCCGGACAACTGCGTGCCACTTCTACCATGTAAATATTTGACCATGCGGCTTTTTCGGTAACTACGGTCGAGGCTAGAAGCGTATTGCCTTTATAGGTTTGCTTACTAATGGTGGCGGGAGTATCTGAATCTAGCGGTTGAATCGCAGCGATCGCTCCATCTATGCTTAAATACTTCACTTCATACAAACTAGGAACATAAATTCCCGCGACTTGAGAGAGATGACGTAATTTTTCTTGACGACTGGCAGTTCGCACTCGTTGAAAGGTATCGATCGTGGTTCCGACCAGTTCTTCGCCATCGCCTAAAAGTAAGAAATCAAACCACTCGGCAAACGGTTCGGGATTGGCAGTAGGAATCACTCCGCCTGCAAAAACTAAGGGATGTTGTTCGGTGCGATCGCTCTGATTGAGGGGAATACCTAAACTTTTCAATGCGCCTAAAATATTCACATAGTCTAGTTCCCACGAAAAAGAAAATCCTAATAGCTCAGGCGATCGGGGCAAATCCTCATGCATATCTGTAAACCACCGACTGACTTCTACTTCAGGTCTAGTTGCCAAATTGCCCCACACAAACTGATAGCCAAGGCTAGTAATGCCTACAGTATAAGTATTTGGGAAAGCATAGATTACACCTATGGCGTTGTGTTGGGGCGTAGCAGGATTAAATAGTAGTTTCTCGGAGTCGAAGTTTTGATTTGTCAAGGTTTTGGGGATTTGAAGATTTGGGGAAATATTTCCTACTTAATTAAAATCTAGAATTAAAGTCTAAAATGCTCATTATCTAAAGAAAGCTGGTGAAGTGACTCGAACACTCGACCGGCTGATTACAAATCAGCTGCTCTACCAACTGAGCTACACCAGCAAGGTTATAAATTCTAGCAAATCTATGGATTGTTAACAATAGTAATTTAGCCAAGATTGGTAATTACCTCTTCTAAAGCGATCGCCAGATGAGTCCAGTGAGTACCACCTTGAATAAATATTGTAAATGGTTCCCTTAACGGCGCATCTGCCGATAGTTCAGAAGTACTGCCATCGATGAATGTTCCACCCGCCATCACCAGTTCGCTCACATAGCCGGGCATATTTCCGGGTACAGGATCGACGTAGGAATCAATGGGCGAAAATCTCTGGATCGCTCGACACACTTTAATTATTTTTTCGACGCTGCCTAATCGCACGGCTTGAATGACATCACGGCGAGTTGCAAAGGGTAAAGGATTGACTTTGTATCCTAAACTATCAAAAATATATGCCGCTAAATGGGAAGATTTGATTGCTTCACCCACCATCTGAGGAGCCAAGAACAGTCCTTGTAAAATTTGACGATTTTGGTCTAGTGATGCTCCGCCAGAAGTGCCAATTCCCGGAGCCGTAAGCCGACAAGCTGCTGCTTCCACATATTCATGCTTTCCCGCCACATATCCGCCCGCGATCGCAATGGTGCCACCCGGATTTTTAATTAACGATCCAGCCATTAAATCGGCACCGACTTGAGTTGGTTCTAAATCTGTCACAAATTCACCATAGCAATTATCGACAAAGCAGACTGTGTGAGGATTTTGCTGCTTTACAATTTTAATAATGCGCTCTATTTCGGCAATAGATAAACTCGATCGCCAATCATAGCCACACGATCGCTGAATCAAGACCATCCTAGTTTCGGGTTTAACGGCGATCGCTAAAGCATTCCAATCAATTTCGCCCGACATAGTTAAATCAACTTGCCGATAACTAATCCCAAAATCTCGAAGTGAGCCATGTGAACCATTCCCATAATTTTTATCAGAACTATTATGTCCAATGACTTCTTCAAGGGTATCGTAGGGCGCACCTGCCACTGATAATAATTCATCTCCCGGACGCAAAATCCCAAATAAACAGCAAGCGATCGCATGGGTACCAGATACAAACTGCACTCTGACCGCCGCCGCTTCTGCTCCCATAATCTGGGCAAATACTAAATCTATAACTTCTCGACCCAGATCGTTGTGTCCGTAACCAGTGACACTGCCAAAATGATGGGTTCCAACTTTGCGATCGCGAAATGCCTGTAAAACTTTACTGAGATTTCTTTTAACTTGCAGATCGATTTCACTAAATGTCGGATTTAGGGCGGCGATCGCCTGATTAATAATTTCCATTAACTAATTCGGTCGTATTTATTGTATTTATAGATTTGGGCTAAATTAAATCCGTATTAGTTACTTCAGTCTTTCCATCAATAGCTGGACATAGTTAGTAAAAACCTTACCTTTTTGAAAAGCATCATCATCTAAGATTTTTTGATGAAAGCTAATCGTCGTCGGTACTCCCGTAATTGCACATTCCATTAACGCCCGTTTCATTCTTTTAATAGCCGCAGGGCGATCGCTGCCCCACACAATCAATTTGCCAATCAAAGAATCATAATAAGGCGGAATATCATAATCGGTATAAATATGCGAATCCATCCTTACACCCGGACCACCCGGAGGTAGATAGCCGCTAATTCTACCCGGATGCGGACGAAAATTATGGTCGGGGTCTTCGGCATTGATCCGACATTCGATCGCATGACCAGTCAAAACCACATCTTTTTGCGCCAAGCGTAACTTTTCGCCCATTGCTACCCGTAACTGCTCGGCAATCAGATCGATCCCAGTAATCATCTCCGTTACAGGATGTTCGACTTGAATGCGCGTATTCATTTCCATAAAGTAAAACTTGCCATATTTATCTAGCAAAAACTCGACCGTACCAACTCCTACATAATTAATTACCTGCGCCGCTTTAACTGCTGCATGACCCATTTGGGCGCGTAATTTAGGATTAAGAGCATAGCTAGGAGCTTCTTCTAATAACTTTTGGTGACGACGTTGAATCGAGCAATCCCGTTCACCGAGGTGAATGACGTTTCCATAGCTGTCTGCCAAAATCTGAAACTCAATATGGCGAGGTTCTTCAATAATTTTTTCAATATAAACTCCCGAATTACCAAAAGCAGCCTCTGCCTCACCTTGAGCCGCCTTGAGCAATCGCAGCAATTCACCAGGGCTAGAACAATAACGCATTCCGCGCCCACCTCCTCCTGCTGTGGCTTTAACCATGACGGGATAACCAACTTTTTCGGCAACTTTGAATGCCTGATCTTCAGATTCAATTAAGCCATCGCTACCCGGAATTGTCGGCACACCCGCCCGTTGCATAGTTTTTTTTGCAGTAGATTTATCACCCATTGCTCGAATTGAAGCGGGACTAGGACCTACAAAGATTAATTTATGATCGGCACAAATTTCAGCAAATCTCGCACTTTCTGATAAAAAACCATAACCCGGATGAATGGCTGTAGCATTATGGGAGAGGGCAGCAGAAATAATATTAGGAATATTTAGATAGCTTCTATTACTAGGAGGATCGCCAATACATACCGATTCAGTAGCAAGTTGGACATGAAGGGAATTACGATCGGCAGTGGAATGTACGGCAACAGTCGCAATATCGAGTTCTTCGCAAGTTCTAATTACCCGCAGGGCAATCTCGCCTCGGTTGGCAATCAACAATTTTGTAATAGCAGCCACAGTCAAATAATATGCAAATATCAGTTATTACTTTCATTATGGAGTGCTGGGCGATCGCCTTTTACAAGTTATTGATAATTATTTATTTAATTGGGTTAATCTAGATAGCCCTTCTGTATCAATTGACTATCCAACATAGCTAAATAATCTTTTATAACCACAATCTTATTTCTTAAGTCACCAAGAGAGAATGTATGCTGCTCATTTCTGTGGACAACTTGGTTTCTGATATAAATAAAGTTGCCAATTTCCGCTTTGTGGTTTGAAAAATCAGGAATACTATCAAGATTGATTCCTAAAACTAGAAATACCTTAATTGTTATCTCAATATTGCCAGATATTTTGTCAATAAAACTCTCGTAAGATCCATCAGTATCGTCAATCTTAAAAAATTTTGCAAAATTTTCACCTAAATTAAGCCTTTTTTCATCCCCCTTAAGCACAGACCATCGGATTATGTTGTCAGGAAAATTTTGACTATGAAGCCTAATGTTTAAATTATCAACAGACAGCTTAAAGGCATCTCTAATATATGCTTCAAGATAAGTACAGGCTAAAACTATTGAAGAATTGGTAAGTATGGTTAGGTTATCAGTGATAAAAGTGTCACCTGCTATTGACTTGTAGTCCATATCTTGAATGAAATTTTCAAGGCTTTGTAAAAATGAAAAAGTATCCCTATACAAACCAGAATTCATAATAACTAATCTATACTGGCTAGACGTTTAAGCCACATTTGTCTACGTTTAAGTATTGAGCTCTTTTGAGCAATTCCTCCTGTCAAAGTTTTTTGAAATTCAGGTTCTAAACATAGTTTTTTATACTCTTCAACCACTTGTTCACGTTTGTCTGCCAAAAATTGTTCGGGATAAGATTGAAGACTGTACATCTGCAAATCATAATGAGCAATACTTCTTTTAATTCTTTGTTTAGTTGGGTCTGCAAAAACATAATTTAAGAAAACATCACGACATTTTTTTAAAGAATTTTCAAAGGTAAGTTTCATCTCAATGACTTTATCTTTATTAAGATGTTGATGCCTCATCATGAAATTATCTAAAAATACCTTAAGCTTACTGTCATAGTCTTTTAAATCGTTGTTAAGGGCAAAAAATCTTAAAACAATCTCTTGGGCAGTTCGATCATTTTTCTTAATATCTCCCGTGGTGAGATTGTGTATATCTAACTCCTCAGATAGTTTGTCTAAGAGTTTATTAAAATCTCCTGCATACAGAGCATGGCGGATTTCTTGGGGAGATAAGATTATTGAACCTTGATTTACACGAGCAAAAATATCTCTTATCAAGACAGGATCGTTATCATTTCTTAAAATAATGCAACGAATTGTATAGGTTTCAATATGCCTTCTAATTCTTAATTCTAAATCCCTAAAATACTTTCCATTAAGCTCCTTATACGTTTGAAGTTCCTCTAAAGGAAACTCATTTTTGATAAATCTATGAACTGACTTAATTCTTTGTACTCCATCGATAACAAGATGATTCTTATTTTCATCCTCGGCAAAATAGCAAGATGGTAACGGTACTTGCATCATACATGACTCTATGAGGCGAGAAGCTTTTTCATTATTCCACTTGTATCTACGCTGAAACTCAGGGTCTAAAATTAAGGTATTGCTGTCGATTTTACTAACCAATGTCTCAAAAGGATAGTCGATGGGGTAAAGGTTTAATTCTTTTCGAGGTAACGGCGGAGCTATAAGCATTTAAGTTAAGTTTCACCAATTTTACAGATTTGGAAACTATCTAAAAATTTAATTTTTCATTAATATGCTATCACCAGTTTTATATCTGTGGGCATAGATAGATATGCAGCGTAAAACACACAGGATTTAATGCGATCTTATAAAAGCACAAGGAAATGAGATAATGCAATTATCTGTGCAACTTTTTAATACAACTAATTACATTTAATCACTATGGATATTGATTTAAGACCTCTTATCGTTATTGCTCCGATCGCTTTGGTAATAGTTTGGGCAGCTTTTAACATGATTAAGGCTGTAATTAAAGGCGAAGCTAAACTATTTGGCGATCGTGGTAACAATCCATTTCAATAAACTCCTGTAAAATTTCATTTATAGAGTTAGTAGTACTGGGAAAGTTCATTTTTTGACAAACCCAGTTTTTTATCCTATTTTTTTCTAATCTAGTTCTGGACTGATATCAATATCCAGAAATGTTAAGTTTATATTTACAGTAGTAGGAGTTAGGAGTGGATTATGGCTGTTGGTGAATACAAACCAGGTCTGGAAGGAGTTCCTGCCACTCAGTCTAATATCAGTTTTGTCGATGGTCTGTCGGGATTATTAGAGTACCGAGGTATCCGCATTGAGGATCTATGCGAGCATAGTAGCTTTTTAGAAACTAGTTACCTTTTAATCTTTGGAGAGCTACCACAGCATCAAGAACTAGCCAAATTTGAACACAGTATTAAACACCGTCGTCGAATCAAATATCGGGTTCGAGATATGCTCAAGTGCTTTCCCGATGATGCTCACCCTATGGATGTTATTCAAGCGTGCGTCTGTGCCTTGGGGATGTTTTATCCACTTAAAAACTTGCGGGATATTGAATATATTTACGGTGCCACCATTAGATTGATCGCTAAGATTCCCACAGTGATTGCGGCATTTCATATGATGCGTCAGGGCAACGATCCAGTTACGCCTAGAGACGATCTGAGTTATGCGGCTAATTTTTTATATATGCTTAACGAGATCGAGCCCGATCCTTTAGCTGCCAAGGTTTTTGATGTCTGTCTTACCCTTCATGCCGAACATACGGTCAATGCTTCAACCTTTTGTGCCTTAGTTACAGCTTCCACTTTAAATGACCCCTATGTGGTTTTAGCCGCAGCCGTTGGTACTTTGGGAGGTCCGTTGCATGGTGGTGCAAATGAAAAAGTAATGCAAATGCTTGAAGAAATTGGTTCGGTAGATAACGTCAAAAATTACCTAGAAACCAAGCTGAGTAAGAAAGAGCGTATCCCCGGTTTTGGACATAGAATCTATAAAGTTAAAGATCCAAGAGCAACTATTTTACAGAAATTGGTAGATCAGCTATTCGATCAATTCGGGCACGATCGCTACTACGACATCGCTTTAGAACTAGAACGTCAGGCAACAGATGTATTTGCCGAGAAAGGTATCTACGCCAACGTAGATTTTTATTCGGGACTGGTTTACAAGAAATTAAATATTCCAGTCGATTTGTTTACGCCCGTATTTGCGATCGCCCGTGTCCCCGGTTGGTTGGCACACTGGAAAGAACAAATGGCAGATAATCGCTTGTTTAGACCCACTCAGGTTTATACGGGGTTGCATGATATTAAATACACTCCGATCGGCGATCGCTAGTCTAATTTTTTTACTCTAATTTTTTCCAGTATTAAAAACTCTTCTTAGTTGTCTTTGTGCTGAAAATTTGGCTTAAACTTTTTAGTAGTTCGGGTGTAATCAAACCTTTAGGGAAAAATATAGTTGCTAGGACAATCAATGCTCCAAAAATCATCAGTCTACCATCTTGAAAAAACTGGGATATCCATCTGGGTAAGCCATTAATCCCAGCGATCGCCCTCAATACTTCAGGTAATGCGGTCAGGATTATGCCCCCAACTACGGGTCCGACAAAAGTACGAGAGCCACCAGCTAAAACAAAAGCAAGGTAAGTAATGCTGTTATCAAAGGTACCTTGGCGGGCATTCCAAGTATTCAAAAAATGCGCACCGATCGCACCAGCGACACCTGCTAAAACTCCACCTAAGCTAAATACCAAAACTTTATAGTAAGTAGAATTAATTCCCATTGCCCCAGCAGCCAGTTCGTCCTCTCTAATTCCCCGTAGCACTCGCCCAATTTCCGTTACTTCCATTCGATAGAGTAAGATCGTGCTGGTTAGTAGCAAAGGAAGCACAATCCATAAATAGCCAATTGGGGAAGTAAAAGGTTGAGGAATGCCAAAAATGCCCACAGCCCCGCCTGTAATTTCTAGATTTAAAGCAAGCACTCGTAAAATTTCGACAAAGGCAATGGTGGCGATCGCTAAATATATGCCCTTTAGCCTTAGCACTGGAAATCCTAAAAAAATTGCCAATATTCCACAGGCGATCGCTGCTAATCCCATTTCACCAAACACGATCCAAATTGAAAACCGATCGGCAGGAATTACCTGAGTTGAGATAATCGCCGCAATATAACCACCCAAAGCATAAAAGCCCGGTGATGCTAAAGATAGCTGCCCCGCCATTAGCGGTAAATATACGGATAATCCTAATAATGCTCCCAGCAACATGGAAACAAGCAAAAATCCATAACTATTAAAAAATGCCTGCATTCTTATTTATTTTCTCTATCTTTTAAAGACGGCTGAAACCACCGTAATCAATGTAGCCGAGGCAATTAAACTAAAAGCCAAATTTACCAAAGACTGACTCGCTTGCTGATAATTTGTGAGCTTATCGTTTGACCGCTCATTTTCTAAAAACAGCCTTTTAACATCCTCATCAAGATTACCGACTTTAGTATTAAGATTGCTAACTTTGGTATCCAGATTTCCGACTTTAGTATCGAGATTTGCGACTTTAGTATCAAGATTACCGACTTTAGTATCAAGGTTTGCGACTTTAATACTGAGATTAGTAACTGTGGTGTCCAGTTCTTCAACCTTAGTACTAATATTATTGACCTTAATATCAAGCTCTTTAACTTGACTATTTAGAACATTTACAATCTCTACTACACCTTGGAGCGTAGTTGCTAGGCTTTGGATCGAAGTTGCTAGATCTTGGAGGGTAATATCTCTTGCCATTTTTTTAAAGTTAATAGTTCTAACTAAAGATATTCTATCGCTTAAACTTTCTGCACAAATACTCGTCCTAATAGTCCCTGTGGTCTAAACAGCAGCATGATGAATAAAAAGGCAAAGGCGATCGCTTCTTTATAACCCGAATAATCGGCAGGGACAAATGCTTCGGCTAAACCAATTACTAATCCGCCCACGGCTGCTCCCGAAATATTACCTAGCCCACCCAAAACAATTACTCCTAAACCTTTTAAGCCAAAGGCAATGCCAAAATAGGGAGTAATTCCTACACTAGAGCCAACCAAGGTACCAGCTACGCCTGCTAGAAAACCACTTAAAAAGAAGGTCAAGATAATATATTTTTCGGTGTTTATGCCCAATAATCTTGCTGTAGTTGCATCTTCTGCTACTGCCTGTAATGCCTTTCCGATTTTTGTAAAACCAATTATGTATGTTAACAGCGAAAATATGACCGTGGATACGGCGAAAATTATAATCTGCACAGTACGAATGGCAATGGGGCGATCGCTTGTACCAAAATTAATTGATGGCAGTAAATTTCCGTAGATATCTTTAGGAAAGGTATAAATCTCTGCCCCGACTAAGTATTGAATCAGGTTAACGATAACTACAGCCATGCCCAAACTCGATACCAAAGTTAGTAATGGATCGCAATTTCTTTGGCGCAAAGGTCGAAATGCCAAAAACTCAACGGCTAGTGCCGCAAAACCTGCCAAAACACTCCCCAAAATTAAAGCGATCGCAAAGGGTAATTTGAAAGGTAAACCTACATTTGCTAACAACCCATTAAACCCAAATCCTCCACCCGCCAGAATATAAGTAAAATATGCGCCCAGTGTAAAGACTGCCCCATGAGCGAAGTTAATCATTCCTAAAATTGAAAATACTAGGGTGTAACCTAAGGCGAAAATAGCATACACGCTACCGATAGATATGCCATTCAAAAATTGCTGTAAAAATGCCGTGAAGTCCATCCTATTTATAACTTGATATGTTAATAAGCCTTTAGCGTTATTCACTTCCTAGTTAAAGATTATAGATATTAAGGGTGTAGAGCGCAGCCCCATTTTAAATATTTGTATTTTTATAACGGGAAATAGATTATGACTAGATCCAACCCTACCAGAAAGTTTGATTAAGTAATGATTCAATATCTTGGGAATATTCCCATTGGTCGGGAAACTGAGATTTAGGATAGTCTTCTTTTACTTCGGATAAAGCTATGTTCCATGCTGCGGAAAAATTTTCTGTTAGATAATTTATAAGACTGGGTGATTGTTGTAAAAGCAATTCTAATTCTCTTCTTTGCTCCCGAATAGTTAGTTCCCAACCTCGATTATGATCTACTGAATTGATGTAAATCCGCTTTAGTAGATGAGAAAGTAAGACTCTCAGACGGCTGCTTAATTCTCGTTTATCTCTTTTTGTCAAGCCTTCAATCTCCTCAATTAAATTTTCAATATCGATCGCTTGAATATTTCCCGATCTAAGATGATTTAAAGTCTCTTCAAACCAAGCGTTAAGGTCGCGATCGTATAGGGTTTGTTTAGTTTGAGCTTGAGTCATTCCTTGTAATTGATATTGTGATTTATATAATGCTCTCTTTTTCTAAGAACCGTATCTTAATTACCCAAACCATTATGGACTGATAGATTGACTGTTAGAAGATTAGATATCTGGTAATTTGCTACCTTAAAAGTATTAGCGTAGAATTAATGGATATATAGAAAAGTTTAATTTACCATGAATGATAAAGAAGCTGTACTTGAACTTGTGAAGCATTTACCTACTACTGTATCTTTGAGCGAAATTCTACGACAGATTGAGTTTATTTCTGCGGTTAAAGATGGATAGGAAGAAATCGATCGAGGAAAGGGCATATCTATTGAATCAGTAGAGCAAATGATGGCAGCATGGACTACACTGTAATTCTCTCACCCAAATCAGTTGGAGACTTAGAAGCAATTATCCGATATATCGCCTTAACTAATCCAAATGCAGCTAGGAAGGTTGGGCAAAGTCTTCTTAACAAGACGAAAGAACTAGCTTAATTTCCATTCAAAGGTCAGATGGTGAAGGAGTTTAACAGTCCTGATATTCGTCAAGTCATTCTTAAACCATATCGCATTGTCTATCGAGGTCAATAACCCCACCGCATAGGCGGATGGGGCTTGAATAACCAGATTCGAGGGTAACAAACGACTAGACCACTGAGCGTTCTAAATAGTACAGACCTCCGAGCGTTCCC
>CAZLKI010000007.1:0-27355 GCA_964560035.1 uncultured Synechococcus sp. | reverse complement strand
CATCATACTCTTCATTTTACTGTATTTCGTCTCCCTTGCTTTCCTTCTTTTTTTCAGTTGCCCTTACTTATTGAGCCGATACAGTTAAATTATAAAAAGATTCTTGGAAGTTTTCTTAATCAAGCAAGGTATGCAATTATTGCATTCACACGTGAAGGTAATGAAATTAATAGTAAAGAACAAGTAGAGGCATTACAAAAAAATATTATTCAAATAGCTGAAAGGTTAAGAATCAAGAACTTACCAATTTATAGCCCGATTAACCCACGAGTTTTATTACCTGACATCGAAAATATTCAAAATTCTTTGACCGATTTGGGCAATGAAGGAGAAGCTAGCTATTTGACTGAAAACCAAGAAATCTCATTTAACAAAAATTTTACTTTTAGCACCGAGCTTATTGAAGATTTGCTTACCAAAGAAACGATTCAATCTAAAGCAATAATGATTCTCAAGATTAAAAAGCCTGACTATTTGGGTGATTCAAAATGGGAATTCAAATATGAAAACAGAAAGTTAGAAGCAAAAATAAAGAATATCCAATGGCTCTTAGATTATCAAAAAGGTAAAATAGATATACGTCTAGGCTCATCTCTAAGAGTCTCTATGAGCATTATTGTTAAATACGACCAGGATAATGAAGTTATATCGACTCAATCTGAAATTGTAGAAGTTGTAGAAATTATTCCTCCGACCGAATATATTGAAGCAAATTTAATGTGATTGGCGATCGCCCGCGTCTAAAAATCTGTCTAAAAATCTCACTAGAAATCTTAACTAAGTGTCTAGTAATTCAAAAAGCTTGCGACTCAAACATTTATGATTCTTAGGTAGAAAAAATAGACAGAATTGTATGCTTAAGACAAAGCCAATCAATCTTAACCTAAATTAAAGTAAGTATATTTATATTTTAAGTAATCTTATTTACAGTTAACGTAGTTATTATATATAATAAAGTGTATCTATCTCAAACTAAAGTAGTTATTTTGTAAAGTAAAGTAAGCTTTTTAAGCAAATAATAATCTCACTTAAACTTGTAACAAGATTACTTTAGGCGAAGAATAGATCGACCTTACCTATTTATGATCTAACTTAATAAAAATCTCCTCTCCAAGTTAATGCTTAGAAAGGAGAATTAGTTTTAGATCGATAAACCTGTTCTTTACTTAGCCCACTGAATTAATCGAGGTTCGTAGGCATTTGCTAAGTTAGGATGATTGGGTAAAATCCGTAATGCCAAGCCATGCAGACCGCTTCCCGCATATTTGGTTTCACCGTGATAAACAGCATAGCCCTCCAGCGTAGTAGTTTCTAATTGCATCTGGGTGGTCAGACCATTGACAATCTGACCGTTCTCCGTTACTTCGCCTTGATATAGCTCAACTTGGATATCTTTGTAGGATAAGCCTGCTAAAAATACTTCAGCTTTAACACTAATTGGCTGATTAACTCTAACTTCAGAGGTTTCCGAAATATTTACAGATTTAACATTCAGGTTGTACCATTTCTGCTCTAGGGTTTCTTTCCAACTAGATAAGGCTTTAGCTTTGGCATAGTGTTCGGCATAGAGTTCGTTAAAGCGATCGCTGGCAGGAATATAAGCTTCCATTGCATAATCTCTAACCATCCGAGCAGTATTAAACAAAGGCGTATTTAAGCGAATGGCATCCTTCATTTTTGCCACCCAACCCCTCGGAACTCCATCATCATTGCGAGTGTAATACAACGGTAACGCATCTTTTTCGAGCAGTTCGTAAATGGCATTAGATTCTACGCGATTTTGATATGCCAACTCGTCATACTCTTCACCCAAACCAATGGGCCAACCAGTTTTGACATAATCCGCCTCATCCCACCAACCATCCAACACGCTCATATTGGCACATCCATTCATTGCCGCTTTCATCCCACTGGTTCCCGAAGCTTCACGGGGGCGCAGAGGAGTATTCAGCCAAATATCACAACCTGCTAGCATCAATCCCGACACATAGGTATCGTAGTCTTCGATAAAGACAATGCTATGACGCACATCACTTTCGCGGCTAAAACGAACGATATCCCGAATTAGTTCTTTACCAGGTGTGTCCTTAGGATGAGCTTTGCCTGCAATGATAAATTGGAGCTTACGGGTGCGATCGCAAAGTAATTTTTTAATCCGATCGCGATCGTAAAGGAATAAAGTTCCGCGTTTATAAGTGGCAAATCTACGGGCAAAGCCAATGGTTAATGCAGTCGGGTCTAAGACTTCCCCAGCTTCGCGAATTTCGGCGGTCGATGCTCCCCATTTACTCAGTTGCTTTTTCAAGCGTTCGCGGGCAAATACTACTAGGCGGGCTTTTGCACGTTCGTGATTTCGCCATAGTTCTTCATCAGGAATTGCCGACATCCGCTCCCAAATTTTATGATCTTCAGGCTCTGCCGATGACCAACTCGAACCAAAATAGCGATCGTACAAATCTTGGGTATCTTCTTGCACCCAAGTCCGCGCGTGTACGCCATTAGTGATGGAAGTAATTGGCACTTCGTTTGTAGGTAATTTATCCCACAATCCATTAAACATCTCGCGCGAAACCGCACCGTGCAATTTGCTCACGCCGTTGATATAGGTTGCCATCTTAATTGCAAAGTTTGCCATACTAAAAGGCTCGTTGCCGTCACGAGGGTTAAGTCTACCTAATGCTAAGAAGCTCTCACTGGATATTTTGAGGCGATCGCAATAAACACCTAAGTAATACCAAATCTTATCGGGTGGAAAGATATCAATACCAGCAGGTACGGGTGTATGAGTTGTAAAAATTTGGGTAGACTGCGCCATCTGTGCCGCTTCTTTAAAGCTCAAGCCTTCATTTAGCATCAGCATTGTCAGGCGTTGCAACGATAAAAATCCTGCGTGACCTTCATTCATGTGATAAGCGGTTGGCTTTAGTCCTAATGCTTCTAACATCTTAGTTCCACCAATTCCTAGCATCATTTCTTGACGGATTCTGACATCAATATCACCACCATAAAGATAATCGGTAATGTCTTGATCTTCTTCACTATTTGGTTCGATATTTGTATCCATCAAGTATAAAGGTACCGAACCAACTTGAATCCGCCAAACCCTTGCATATACAGGCTTAAAGCCCCCACCATTATTGGGATAATCTACACTAATGCGTAATTCAGAGCCATCGGGGTTGCGCTCTAGGTGAATCGGCATATTGTAAAAATCATTAATAGGATAGCGTTCTTGCTGCCAACCATCGGGATTTAGATACTGAGCAAAATAGCCTTTTTGGTAGAGTAAACCCACGCCTACAAGTGGTAATCCTAAATCGCTTGCCGACTTGAGATGATCCCCTGCTAAAATTCCCAAGCCACCAGAGTAAATTGGTAAGCAATCAGTCAGACCAAATTCTGCCGAGTAATAGGCATAACATTCATGAGGTGCAGCAGCATTAGCCCGATGGCGAATATACCAAGTCCGCCGCGCTAGATAGTCATCAAGTTGTTGGACGGAACGCTCCATTTGCGCGACAAATCCATCATCTTCAGTGGCAGACTGCAATCGCTCTTGACTGATAGTGCCTAGCATTAATACGGGGTTATGGCGGGTAGAATCCCATAAATCTGAATCGAGGCGGCGAAATAAATCTTTAATCTCGACACTCCAACTCCAGTAGAGGTTATATGCCAGCTTTCTAAGTGGTTCTAGCTTTTCGGGGATCGAAGGGGTGACGTTAAAAGTACGGATTGGCTGCATGGCTGTTCCTTAATTTTGGTGAGATTTGGATTAAGCAATCAAACTTAGACTAGCTCATTTTAAGTCACAAAATATACAGCAGGCGATCGCGATCGCTTTAATTAAACTTATATCTATGCGGCGATCGCTCCACAATTATTTCTTATTCACTTTTTTAGCAATAAAATTCTGCACCCCAAAAAGCACTCGTAAACTAACTACACCAAGGGCAGGACTAAACTCAAAGGAAACTGGAGTTGCAGCAGGAATAATTTGAAAGGCGGCTAAGGCATTGGCTGGGTTGTAGTAATCAACTTGGCATAAATTATTGTTAAATTTAATAAGAATTATGTCCCGATCGAAATCGATAAATCCGCGATCAGGAAAACGACAAAAACAAAATCATAGGTCTTATAGCTGTGTCATCATAATTACAAAGCCAATCCAAATTAGAACGAATTATGCGATCGCCTATTTACCCTGTATCGGTTTCAGAATATCTCGAAGCAGAATTAAAAAGTGAAGTTCGTCATGAGTATTTTGATGGTGAAGTATTTGCTATGGCAGGCGCAAGTGAAGAACATAACTTTATTGCAGGGAATTTATATTCTATGATTCGACAGAAGCTGAAAGGAAATTCTTGCAAAGTTTTTATGTCGGATATGAAGGTCAGAGTAAAGGTTAAAGAAACTGATATTTTCTACTATCCCGATGTGATGGTTACCTGCGATCCTCTAGATCGAGATCGATATTCTAAGACAAGTCCAAGCTTAATTATCGAAGTTCTATCTAAAAATACTAGACTAATTGATAAAAGAGAAAAGCTTTTGAGTTATCAGAACATCCTAAGCTTACAAGAATATATTCTGATTTCCCAAGATGAGATAAAAGTAGAAGTATATCGCCTCAATGAAAAGGGAAGTTGGATCAAAGAGACTCTAATCAAAGGTGATGAATTACAATTAAATTCTATTGATTTAACTCTGACTATGAATGATATTTACGAAGATGTGTTTTAGGATTTACGTTCTTGCAGCGATCCTTTACTGATTTTGTTTATGCCCCATCAAACCTCCACTCCAGTATGGTATGCCGAAAGCTTAAATTCGGTAAAAAGCATAAATTCTCATCCTGTAGTAAAGATCCAAGACTTAAAAGTTACTCCTATTGAGGGCAAGTGGTATCTCGTTAAATGAAGTATCTGAACTTACTTCCTAAATAATCAATTAACCGCTCCGTAACGGGTAGACTGTCCACACCCATCGCAATACAAAGCAACATGAGATAAAGAATTGAATATTTAAATACATCACGAGCAGTCAGCCGATCGCTTGAATTACGAAACAACTGCCATGCCTTAACGATAAAAATTATGCCCAAAACTAAAGCGGCGATCGCATAAACAATACCCATTACTCCCAAGGGATAAACGAGCAACATAGTGACTGGCACTAGCAGAATTGTATAAGCTAAAATTTGCCGACCCGTAGATTCGCAGCCTTCAACTACAGGAAGCATGGGAACTCCAACTTTGGCATATTCATCTTTAATCATTAACGCTAATGCCCAAAAGTGCGGCGGTGTCCAGACAAAAATGATTGCAAATAATGTCCATGCTGCCCAACTAAGCTCGCCCGTAACGGCTGCCCAACCTACTAAAGGCGGAATTGCTCCTGCGGCTCCACCGATCACGATATTTAGGGTGCTAGATCGCTTCAGCCAAACTGTATACACTCCTACATATACGGCAATCCCTGACATCGCTAAACTTGCTGCTAATAAATTTGCAAATATATAGAGCAATGTAAAAGCAATACCTGCAAGGGCGATCGCAAAAATCAAAGCATCTTTAGGACTAACCCGACCCGAAGGTAAAGGACGACTGCGAGTGCGCTCCATGATGTAATCAATATCGCGATCGTAAATGCAGTTAATCGTATTGGCAGAGGCAGCAGCTAAAGCCCCACTAAATACCGTTATTAATAGCAATAGAGGATCGACTTTTCCTTCTGAAGCAATCCACATTGCCCCTGCGGTAGTGATTAAAAGTAAAACTATAATCCGCGGTTTTGTGAGTTGAAAGTAGCTTTGGACTATCTCTGACAAATCTCGATTGCGGCGATCGGGAGACATAATTTCTTGCATCGATCAAACTCCTAAAGCAAATTTTGATTGCTTGATATAATTTCTTATTTTTTGTAAATATAAATAATTGAGTTAACTATCCCAATCAAAGCGTTTTAGTTAAGCTAAATTGACTTTGACTGCGAAAACTCAAAACTGTGAGGACTACCATACTCCCCAACAATAAAGCTCCTACAGACTGATGGGCAATGGTCAAAGGCTCGACTTGAAGGTGCAGTTTGTAGGTGGCAAATCCGATCGCCATTTGCATTAATAAAAGTCCTATTCCCACAAAGCCAAGACTTCGGCATATAGAATCAATAGATTTATCAAACCAGCACCAAGCTCCGACCGCTAAAACTAATCCACAAACTGGAATGACCCCAAATAGATGATTATTCATGACCGTGCAAAACTGATTAGAATTCGCCAAACATTGATGTAAAGCCCATTGGGAAGCAACCAGTCCACCTAAAATGCTTTGGGCATAGATTGTAACTGAGACTAACAAGCTCAACCATGCTAATTTACCCGATCTACCCGCAGGATCGTAAGGAACCAAAGCACTTGCCCCGACAGTTAAAGTCGAAAAAAATAATAAGCCCGTGCCAAGGTGAGCCGTAACAATATCAAATCTTAGTAACTCGGTAACGGTTAAAGCACCCAAAGCTCCTTGAGCTATCACTAACCCCAAAGCAATTAAACTAAACCAAGGCAGCCACTCAGGTAAAGTGCGGCGGTTCCACCAACATAAACCTGTCAATGCCAGAGTTGCCAATCCGATAGTAGAAGCGACTAAACGGTGAAACCATTCCAAAAAAACCTGTAAGTTCATCTGTTTGGCAGGAATAAATTCTCCATAACATAGGGGCCAATCTGGACAAGATAAGCCCGCATTCATGACTCTAGTTGCACTGCCCAATGCCATTAAAAATACAGTGGCGATCGCCATAGTTACAATCAGTCTCTGAATATAAAGTTGAATATAAACTTTAGGTCCTAACCACTCGGAAATGGTTGAAACTTCTGCTCGATTGGGATTAAAGCGATCTGAGTTTAGAGATTCGAGCATGGATTATAAAATTTAGAAATTTTAAGAGAAATTAGCTAAGTTATAAGTAATAGTTATTCCATACTAAAAGAAAATTAATAAATCTGGGACGAGTTTTAATATTTTAATAATTTCTTCATTAACAGTCACGGATGTCTCTAAATCTAGCTAAAATAAAACACTACCTCTATATATCGACATAATTTGATTGTATGAGGTAGCTTAATACGTACTGGATCTCAATCTAGAATAAGGATAAAGATGGATGTAATTCCCGCGATCGATATTTTGGATGGACATTGTGTCAGGCTCTACCAAGGCGACTATCAACAGTCAGAAATCTTTGGTGACGATCCTGTGGAAATTGCTCAACAGTGGTATAGCCAAGGAGCTAAACATTTACACGTTGTTGACCTCAATGGAGCTAGAGAGGGTATACCTAAGAATTTAAGAATAATTGAGGCGATCGCCCGCTCGATTCCAATTCACGTTCAAGTTGGGGGCGGACTGCGCGATCGTAATAGTATTTTGGCAGTGTTAGGAACTGGAGTTAGTCGAGTAATTTTGGGAACTATTGCAGTAGAAAAACCTCAGCTAGTTGCAGATATCTGTGCGGAGTTTCCAGAGCAAATATTAGTAGGGATTGATGCTAGGGATGGTAGAGTCGCAACTCGTGGTTGGCTCCAAACCTCAGAGGTTATGGCTTCGGAGTTGGCAAAACGCATGACTAATATCGGCGTTGCGGGAATTGTTTATACTGACATATACCGTGATGGCACCATGCAAGGCGCAAACCTAGAGGCATTAGCTCAATTAGCAACTAGTATTAATATTCCAGTTATAGCTTCTGGCGGTATTAGCTCGATTTCAGATCTACTTAGCGTGATGAGCTTGGAGTCTTTGGGAGTTAGTGGCGCAATTCTGGGTAAGGCTATTTATACGGGCAATATTGACTTAAAACAAGCAATTAGGGCTGTGGGTCATGGAAGATGGCAAGATGTGCCGCCAGAGTTGGGAACGGCGATCGCTTAAAACCAAATACAAGAAAATCAGCTATCGTCACTATCGGTAATAACATCATCAATCAACAAATTATTTCTTGAAGCTCTTAATTGGTGCCAGAGAGCTTTAATTTGGTTATAAGCATCTACTGGGGGAATTTTACCCCCATTTTCTAAAGCGCAAATAATGGCTACACGATGACTAAATTCTTGTAAATTAGCATCAAACAAGAGTTTCTCGGGTGTAAACTCTCCATAATATCGACCTGTCGGATAGATAAAATCCTCCTTCCCAAAAGACTCTGGCATCTAAATTAGAGTTTGATAAATGGTTAGATCGATCTTAATTCCTAATTTGACCAACTTCCTAATTTAATTAACTCAAAACGGATCCTAAAAAAGCAGATCCTAGAAAATTACAACTAAGAAACTGGCTGGGGTTGGACGGTCTTAAGAGCTTTTGCCAATCTTGCTTTTTTACGCGCACCATTATTAGGATGTAAAATACCGCACTTTACCGCTTTATCGATTTTGCTAAATGCCAAGGACATTTTAGTGTTAGCATCTACCATCGACTCTTCAGTAGAAGTAGTTTTACAGGAATTTACTGCTTCAAAATACTTTTTCATGAGAGTCTTAACTGCCGACTTATAAGATTTGTTACGTAAACGATTACGCTCGCTAATTTCAGCCCGTTTCGCTGAAGACTTGATATTTGCCACGGCTTTAATAATAAAAAATACAGAGTTATTAATCCTAGCATTAGTAATTAGAAAAGGCTTCTAAATAATTTGGTCATTTGATAATTTACGTGTCCTCTATACTAATAACCAAACTAGTAACTATCTACTTTTTTAACTAGATTCATTGAAACCATTGATTAAGCCTGTCGATGGGTTAGGTTTCTATTAAGCCGATCTGTTAAGCTGAAAGGGAATTGAGCTTAGAATAAAATGCAGTTTTTAGATGAATACGAAGTCATAGTAGTAGGTGCTGGTCATGCGGGGTGTGAAGCGGCTTTGGCATCAGCACGGCTGGGTCGCAAAACTCTATTACTGACGCTTAATCTAGATCGAATTGCCTGGCAGCCTTGTAATCCTGCGGTGGGAGGTCCAGCAAAGTCGCAGTTAGTTCATGAAGTTGATGCTTTGGGTGGTGAAATTGGCAAAATTAGCGATCGCACCTATTTGCAAAAGAGAATCTTAAATAGTTCTCGCGGTCCTGCGGTGTGGGCATTAAGAGCGCAAACTGATAAAAGAGAATACGCGATCGAGATGAAGAAGGTAGTTGAAAACCAACCAAATCTCCATGTTAAAGAAGGAACGGTAGTTAATCTAATTTTAGATAATAATCAAGCGGTAATCGGTGCGGAAACTCAGTTTGGCGTGGTTTATGGCTGTAAGTCGATTATTCTGACCACGGGGACATTTCTCAATGGTGTAATTTGGATTGGCGATCGCTCCATGTCCGCAGGTAGAGCGGGAGAATTTGCGGTCGCAGGTTTAACAGAAACTTTAAATAAGTTCGGATTTCTGACAGACAGACTTAAAACAGGAACTCCAGCCAGAGTAGATAAGCGCACAGTAGATTACTCTAAAATGGAACCCCAACCGCCTGATGCGGAGATGAATTGGTTTAGTTTCGATCCTACGGCGTGGATTGAAAGAGAACAGATGAATTGTTATCTCACGCGCACTACCAAAGTTACCCATCAAATTATTAGAGATAATCTGCACTTATCCCCCGTTTATGGTGGATTTATTGATGCTAAAGGTCCTAGATATTGTCCGAGTATTGAAGACAAGATCGTGCGCTTTGCGGATAAAGAAAGCCATCAAATTTTTATCGAACCCGAAGGTAGAGAAATTCCAGAGTTATACATTCAAGGATTTTCTACAGGACTACCCGAACCAATTCAGTTACAAATGCTGCGATCGCTCCCCGGTTTAGAAAATTGTGAAATGCTCAGAGCCGCCTATGCTGTCGAGTATGACTATATTCCCGCTACCCAATGCTATCCAACGATGATGACCAAAAAAATTGAAGGGTTGTTTTGTGCGGGGCAAATTAACGGCACGACAGGTTATGAAGAAGCAGCAGCCCAAGGAATTATTGCGGGCATAAACGCGGCTCTTTTTGCCCAAGGTAAGGAGATGATTACGCTATCCCGTGAATCTAGTTATATCGGTACTTTGTTAGACGATCTTTGTACTAAAGACTTGCGCGAACCCTATCGGATGCTGACCAGCCGCTCGGAATACCGATTAATTCTCCGTTCTGACAATGCCGATCGCCGACTTACTCCTTTAGGAAGAGAACTAGGCTTAATTGACGATCGCCGTTGGGAAATCTATACAACTAAGCAAGCCCATATCCAAGCTGAAACTACGAGATTACAAACTACTCGGATCAAAGAACAGGATGAAATTGCCAAAGCGATCGCTATTACTTCGGGCAGTATCATCAGAGGCTCGATTAGTTTGGCGGATTTACTTCTGCGTCCTACAGTTACCTATAACGATTTGGGTCTGTACAAATTGGACAATCCCGATCTGACTAAAGCCGAACGCCAAGTCGTCGAAACTGAAATTAAATATTCGGGCTATATTCAACGGCAGGAACATCAAATTAAGGCGATCGCCCGTCAGTCTAATCGTAAACTCCCAATCGATCTCAACTACAATCAGATCGAAACTCTATCTAAGGAATCTAGAGAAAAACTTACTAAGATTCAACCTTTGACGATCGGACAGGCAAGTCGGATTGGTGGTGTTAATCCAGCCGACATCAATGCTTTGTTAGTTCATTTAGAAATCTCGTCTAAGCGGGCACAAAAAGCTAATGTAGGATAGTAACCCAGAGTAGTAAGTTAAGTAACAAGTCAAATAGAAATTAAGGAACTAATAATCATGAAACTCACACAATCAGAACTGGATACCGCGATCGCTCAGTTGGCTGACTGGAAAATAGTTGATAAGAAGCTGAATAAAGTATTCAAATTCAAAGATTTTGTCGAAGCATTTGGGTTCATGACTAAAGTAGGGATTATTGCCGAAAAAATGGATCATCACCCTGAATTATTTAATGTGTATAACCGTGTAGTCATCGATTTAACTACCCATGATGCAGAAGGGATTACAGCCTTAGATGTTGATTTAGCAAAAAAGATTGATAGTTTTTAATCACAATTCTGGAGAGTCTAAAGATGTCACTACAAAATGAAACTGAATCCATGCAATCTCCGTCTCAATTCCCATCTAACTTTAAGGGATTTGATGCTCATAATGCTCCAGATCCAAAGCTAATCAGTGCTTGCGTGCATTGTGGGTTTTGCCTTTCTACTTGCCCTAGCTATCGAGTGATTGGGAAAGAAACGGATTCTCCACGGGGCAGAATTTACCTAATGGCGGCAATTAATAATGGTGAGATTCCTCTGTCCCCAGCTACAGTCGAGCATTTTGATTCGTGTTTGGGCTGCCTTGCCTGCGTTACAACTTGTCCGAGTGGTGTGGAGTATGGAAAGTTAATTTCAGATATGCGATCGCAAATAGAACGAAATCATCCGCGATCGTGGCAAGAAAGACTTTTAAGGAAGTTCATTTTTTCCGTATTCCCTTATCCCAATCGCCTCAAAGTTCTACTGGCTCCTCTTATCCCCTATCAAAAACTAGGATTGCAAAAGCTTTTAAGAAAATCTGGACTTCTGCATCTTTTCCTACCCAAACAAATTGCGGCGATGGAATCAGTTTTACCTCAAATCTCATCGGAGGCTTTTAGTAGTTCCTTACCTGAAATTATTCCCGCCCAAGGACAAACCAGATACCGAGTTGGGATGATTTTAGGCTGCGTGCAACGGATGTTTTTACCTGAAGTCAATGCTGCCACAATTAGGGTTTTAACTGCTAACGGTTGCGAAGTCATAATTCCTCCAACCCAAGGCTGTTGCGGTGCGCTGTCACATCATCAAGGACAGGAACAACAAACCGAAGAATTAGCTCGCGCGACGATTGATACATTTGCGTCCTATAACCTAGATGCCATTTTAATCAATGCTTCAGGATGTGGGCATAGCCTCAAGGAATACGATCTCATTCTTAAAAACGATCCTAAATATGCCGAATCTGCCCAAGAGTTTGCGAGTAAAGTTAAAGATGTTCAAGAATTTTTAGACCAAGTTGGACTGGTAACTCCGCTATCGCCCTTAACCGATCGTCAAGAACCTCTAATCGTGGTTTATCAAGATGCCTGTCACATGTTGCACGGACAAAAAATTAGTATGCAGCCCCGCCGTCTCTTAAAACAGATTCCCAATTTAAAGCTCAAAGAACCAATTGATGCCGCTTTGTGCTGTGGTAGTGCGGGAGTCTACAATATTTTGCAGCCCGAAGTTGGAGCCGAATTAGGTAAACAAAAAGTTGAAAATTTAGTCAATACGGGAGCAAGTCTGATTGCTTCTGCCAATGTCGGTTGTACGATTCAAATCCGCAAACATTTGGAACTACAGGGTAAAAATACTTTACTCAGACATCCGATGGAACTCCTAGATTATGCAATCCGCGGAGTCAAAATCAAGTAAAGCTAAATAAAATTATGAAAGCAATATGATCTAACCCAAAGAAATCTTTGCTCTCGCACATGATTATATACAGATAAGTTTCATCTTAAAACTATGAGGTTACCTTCTACATTTCTCTCGTATTTGCCATAGATTTAACAAAGTCCTGAAATAGATAATCGGCATCATGAGGACCAGGACTAGCTTCGGGGTGATATTGAACTGAGAAGATCGGCAATGTCTTATGTTTTAGCCCAGCCACGGTGAGGTCGTTAAGATTGATTTGGGTAATTTCGGCTTGTGAGTTAGATAAAGAGTCTCCATTAAGCGCAAACCCGTGATTTTGACTGGTGATTTCCACGCGGCGATCGCTCGAACTAGATTGGTCTTGAGTAGGTTGATTTAATCCTCGATGTCCAAATTTAAGCTTAAACGAGTCTCCTCCCAAAGACAAACCAAGAATCTGATGCCCTAAACAAATCCCAAATATGGGTTTATTAAGATTTAGTAATGCCTTAGCAGTTTCAATCCCCCCAGTTACCGCCGCAGGATCGCCCGGTCCGTTAGAGAGAAAAATACCATCGGGGTTAAATTCTAAAATTTTATCGATCGAAGTATCTGCGGGTACTACCACCACGCGACAACCATAGCTTACCAAACGGCGGAGGATATTACGTTTTACGCCAAAGTCGATCGCCACTACAGTTAAAGGGGTAGTTAAAGGGGCAGTTGTAATTGATGCCGATGATGGTTCCATAAATTCCCAAGCATCAAGCGTAGGTTCTTGCCATTCATAGATTCTCGGAGTTGTAACGGTTTGTGCCAAATTTAAGCCTTGCATCGACGGAGCCGCTTTCACCTGAGCTAATAATACTTCTGGGTCTAAGATTTCTGTAGAAATACCACCATTCATTGCTCCTAACGATCTCAGCTTTCGAGTTAAAGCACGGGTATCGATCCCGCCGATCGCCACGACATCATGAGCTTTTAGATAATCATTTAAAGATTGACGCGATCGCCAATTGCTCGGAGTGTAGGTCACATTGCGGGCGATCGCACCTTTAACTTGTGGGCGATCGGATTCTTCGTCATCAAGATTTACCCCAGTGTTTCCAAGTTCGGGATAGGTAAAAGTCACAATTTGTCCTGCATAACTAGGATCGGTCAAAACTTCTTGATAGCCCGTCATCCCAGTATTAAAAACAACCTCGCCGATCGCCGTACCCGTTGCCCCAAAGGCAAAACCCTTATAAACGCTACCATCAGCTAAAACTAGAATTGCAGACTGTTTATTCATGCCCTAAAATCCTTAAAAATCTTTGAAATGTATTCCGAACAATCGTAGTAGATTTTACCCTCAATTAGAACCTGTGCAAGTTTATGGTAAGCAGATCTGTATTTTTTGAATTAATCTGGAATTAACTTGAGATTAGATTTACTTACATTTTTTCCAGAACTCGAATGCCTAAAAGATCCAATCCCAGTTTTAGAGTTTTGGCGGTGATATGACAGATAGCTAATCGAGAATTACGATCGCTTGCTTCGGCTTGTAGAACGGGACATCGATCGTAAAACTGATTAAACTTTTGACTTAGCTCAAATAGATATTGACACAAGCGATTGGGCATCAGGTCTTCGGATACAGCATCAATAATTTCAGGTAATTGGATTAAATGTTTTGCCAGAGCTATCTCTAATTCATGATTCAGAGCGATCGCGGGTGAAGTAGATATCTCAAAATCTATCATACCTTTACGGCTAATCCCTCTAATTCGCACATAGGCATAGAGCATATAGGGAGCGGTGTTGCCTTGAAGAGAGAGCATTTTGTCATAGCTAAAAGCATAGTTACTCGTCCGATTTTGGGATAGATCGGCGTACTTGACGGCTCCTAATCCAATAGTTTTTGCTACTTCTTGCTTATAGATATCGTCATAGTCGGGATTACGAACTTCTAAATCGGTCTTAACCTTGGCGATCGCCTCATCTAATAAATCTTGTAAACGTACCGTATCTCCAGAACGAGTTTTAAGTTTTTTGCCATCTTCCCCCAATACCAAACCGAAGGGAACGTGGGTAACTTTAGTAGATTCAGTCAGCCATCCCGCCCGTCTTGCCACTTGAAAGAACTGGTCAAAGTGCGAAGATTGCCCCATATCGGTGACATAGATAATCCAATCGGCACGATCTTGATTGATGCGATAACGAATAGCGGCTAAATCGGTGGTGGCATAGTTGTAAGCTCCATCGGACTTTTGGACAATCAGAGGCTGGCGATCGCCTTCTTTATTGGTATATCCATCTAAAAATACGCATAATGCGCCTTCACTTTCTTCTAGTAATTGGAGCGATCGCAAATCTTCAACTACTTGACTCAGATAAGGATTATAAAAAGATTCTCCCCGTTCCGTAATCTCAATATCTAAGGCATCATAAATTTTTTGGAACTCTCTTCGGGATTGTTCGCATAATAAATTCCAACAAAATCTGGCTTCGGGTTCTCCTGATTGCAAACTAACAACTGCCTGACGCGATCGCTCTTTAAAGTCTAAATCTTCATCAAAGCGTTTTTTAGCGGCTCGGTATAACTCCACTAAGTCACCCAAATCTAAGGCATCGGATTCAGTTAAAGCCTTGGGATATGCCTCCTTCAAAAAAGTAATCAGCATACCAAATTGCGTTCCCCAATCCCCCACATGATTTAGCCGTAAAACTTGATGTCCTTGAAATTCTAAAATTCTAGCAATACAGTCGCCGATGATAGTCGATCGCAAATGTCCGACGTGCATCTCTTTGGCAATATTAGGACTGGAAAAATCTACTACTATCTTTTGAGGATTTAGAGTTGGTTCTATCCCTAAGCGATTCTCGCTATTAATTTTAAGGAGTTGAGATTCTAAAAATTCTTGCTTGAGTTTCACATTAATAAAACCAGGTCCGTCAATCGTGGGAATTTCTCCTAGATCGGAAATAGTTAAATGTTTGATAATTTGGGCGGCGATCGCTGATGGTTTTTGCTTGAGTTTTTTACTGAGGCTCAAAGCAGCATTACATTGATAATCCCCAAACCTCAAGTCTTTTGCAATGCTCACGGATGGATCGTTATCTTTATATTCATCACCAAAAGCGGCAACACAGGCATCTTGGAATCGAGTTTTTAATTCTGACAGGACTGAATTGTTCATTCAAACTTCTTGAGACAAAAATTCTTTGATATTTGATTATAGAAGAATTTATCTAGGAGTTAGCTGAATAAATCTGAGATGCGATCAACCTATATTTCAGTTGAAATCTAGAAATGGTGAATATTATAGAGACACCTTTAGTTTTTTTGCTTTTTATGAACTCTAGCGTCCTCCCTGTAGCTTATAGTTTTTGCAGGATCGACCTTTGGTAGAGTAATTTGAGGCTTTGGTTTAGATGAAGAATTATCTTGGTTTTTATCTGTCATTTAAGAATTTTTATAATGAATAACATTAAGCTCACATATGAGTATACTTTAAGCTCAATAAAGACTGTTAGCGACAGAATTGATAAGATCAATACTGAATTTGCTGTAGTTCTTGCATTTACTGGGGCACTAGCTAATTTTGGGAAGGATTTACCAAACTACTTACTTGTAGTAGTTGAAAACGTTAGATATCCTTGTCCAACCTGCTATCTATTGAAATTGATAGCTTACACCCTGATTATCGCCACTATTGCAATATGTTTATGGGGACTATTACCTTCAGAATCTGGAAAAATAGTATTGCCAGAACAGTTACTTACGGAAGAGTGGAATTTAGCAAAAGAAGAAGACCATATGATAGCTTTAATTCAATATTTAGAGCAGGAGACGTTATGACCATTAAGTATGGTAAGAGATCAAAAGTTCAGAAAGTTGATTTGGGCTGTGCCAACCGTAGCAGCATCAGGAATATTGCTAGGTTTAGATGAGATTATGGTTGTTGTTTTTCAACACTTAAATGATTTATCCGAAATAGAAGATTGATGCCCATTTCTTACTTATGCGCCAAAATACGGATTCAAACCTCAATCTTAGCTATATTTTGCAGAAATAACTAAGTTTTTGCCTTCGTACCCATATTTTAATCAATTAACCTCATCTATCAGCCTTATTAATCAGAAGGGCAAGCAGCACTAGAACTGATTGGATCTAAATCGTAAATTAGAATCTGAACTTCTTCTTATATTTATGCCCGTACCACCATCAGCAGGATCTAGAAAAGGCTTAAGATCGATACCATTATCATTACGGTTCCTAGACTTAGGAGTAGAAAATAAGCCACCCAAACTATTAGAACGATTACCTTGAACGTATGTATTTACACCCAGAGTTGATTGTCCGCTATCAGCAGTAGTGAGATTGGCAAACACGCGATCGCGAATATTATTAGGATCGACACCTACTGGCACTGTTAAGACAATTCGACAAGTACCATTGCGATCGGTAGTGGCACAAATTACGTTATATCCATTCTCAACACCCGTGCGAATCTCTGTCAGCCCATCAGGGCGATATTGCTCCAAGCGGCGACTAATTTCATTACAACGACGTTCCGAAGACCATCCTCTGCCCATTACCGCAGGAACTGCCCAAGGATAAAATTGCCCTGCCTGACCTCTGGGTTGATACATAATGGTATATTGCCCGTTTTGAGTTTGACAAGAAAATCTTTGCTCGGCTGATATACTTCCAGTCCTAGTATTTGTAGAGTTAGGACGAGTCAAAATTACATCCCTTGGAGAACTAGGGTTGCGATTGGGAATATTATTGGGAATATTAGTAGTTGGATAAATTGGATTATTGGGATCGGTTTCAATCGGAACTTGAGCATTAGCTCCACCAATTAAACTAACTGTACTAGATGCCATTAAGCCTAAAGTTAAAATTGTAAGTTTGAACATAATTTCATTCGTATCGTTAAGTACTTAACTGTTTAGACTGCAAAAAATATGTTTACGTTCCGCCTTAGGAAGTATTAAGATAAATAGATAAAAATACATAAAATCTTAAAACTTAATGCAGGCTACTCTGACCGCACCCTCAACGATCGCTTTAGGATTTCAAGCTTTATCTGAACCCTTGCGGATTAAAATTTTAGAGCTTTTGCGATCGCAGGAATTATGCGTGTGCGACTTATGCGTACAATTAGATAATATCAGCCAGT
Source organism: uncultured Synechococcus sp. (assembly GCA_964560035.1). GTDB lineage: Bacteria > Cyanobacteriota > Cyanobacteriia > Pseudanabaenales > Pseudanabaenaceae > PCC-7502. The sequence goes on along the minus strand of CAZLKI010000007.1, from coordinate 9,726 downwards.
CTAAGCTTTCGTTTCACCTTAAAACCCTAAAAGATGCTGGTTTAGTGCGATCGCGTCAAGAAGGACGGTGGATTTATTACAGTCTCAATTTAGCCAAGTTTGTAGAATTAGAACAGTATTTGTCCGAGTATCGCCGTTTTAGTCAGATTTTACCCGTTCGCACTTGCGCTGATTCTTAACCGTATAATCCATTTAAATTTCCATTAAAATACTGATTGGAGGGAATTATAGGACTTTACTACTTTGCCAAAACCTCGAAGTTCAGATATATAATGCATGGAAATTTTATCTTTATCTGTTAAAGAATTAATGCCAATGCCGTTTCGACCTTTCTCTTTCCCAGACGAATGAATATAGCGATCGCCTTCTAAATACATCCCAACATGATTCGCTTTACTACCTAGTCCAAAAAAAATTAAATCCCCTCCTTGGAGCTCTTCTCTTAAAATCGGAGTGGTGAACTCTTGTTGTTGATAGGCATCGCGTGGTAGCCAAATTCCTGCCGAGTATAAAGCCGCTTGAATTAATCCAGAGCAATCAAAATTAGGAGGTAATGTACCACCCCATAAATATTCGTTTTCACGATCCATCGCAGTTTGGACATAGGCGATCGCTTTGGGGATTCTAGTTCTTATTTCAGGTTCTGATATGTGCTCATATTGATAGGAATACTCAACCCGTTCTAGATTAAATAGGTTCCGAATAAATCCCACATATCCATCCTCTAAAAGCTGAACTTGAAGTATCTCTGGTTGTAAAATCCGTAAATATCTACCCTTCGCCATCTGAGTTGCTAAAGATGTAAAGTTGGGAGAATCATAAATATTAATATCAGCAAAACTCTGATAACAAATCATATTAAGAATTAGTTTTATAAATTAGAAACAATCATCCTTTATTTTAGATCCAAAAAATGGCGGTTCAATGATAATTTCAAATCTCCAATTCAATTCTAAAGTGTGCGATCATAGCGAATAACATCATTTAATATATGCATCGTCTCGCCTCCATTCCAATTAACGATTTAATCAACGGTCAAGGAAATCAATCTGATAATATCGTCTTTGTCGAGCAACAGCCCGCTCCCATTGTGATTATTACGGCGGCGGATACAGATATTCAAACCTTTGCTACAGTTAGCGATCGGCTTACTTCCCAAGTTGAAGGTAAATCTAAAAGTCAAATTGTCGAATGCTTACCCGAAATTCGAGTTGTAAACTTATTGCAATTACAGCAGCAAATAGTCATAGATACCTACGCTGAAGAAGTTCTGAGCAAAGCGAAAGTGATTATTTTACGGTTAATAGGGGGGCAATCCTACTGGAGTTATGGATTAGAAGTAGTAAAAGCTGTAGCAGCCGAAACAGGAGCGCGTTTATTTGTACTGCCGGGTGATGAACGTCCCGATCCTACGCTTACCAGTCATTCTACCGTGAGTATGCGATCGCTCAATCAAGTTTGGCAGTATTTCATTGAGGCGGGTGTAGCCAATTATGAGAATTTATTGAAGTTTATTAGTACTGAATTTCTTGACTTTCGCCTACAGTATCAATTACCACGATCGGTTCCCAGAGTTGGCAGATTTGGAGAATATGGTCGGAACTATAACGGTCGCGATGTCGGAATTATTTTTTATCGTTCTCATTATCTAGCTGGAAATACGAAGGCGATCGCTTGTTTGTGTGAGGCATTATCCGCCCGAAATCTCAATCCTTTTCCGATCTATATCTCTTCGTTAAAAGAACCCGATGTTCAAGCTGAATTAATGGATTATTATCAGGGGATCGATCTAATCCTGAATACTACCAGCTTCTCTTTAGCCAGTTTGGAAACCGACAGTCCTAAAGTAGACCTATGGCAAAATCTAAACGTGCCTGTATTTCAGGTAATTTTTAGCGGCAGTGGGCGAGAAACTTGGGAAAGTAGCAATCAGGGTTTAACTCCCCGCGATATAGCGATGAACGTGGCATTACCTGAAGTGGATGGCAGAATTATAACTAGGGCTGTATCTTTTAAGGCGGGGCAATCTCAGAATTCAGCTTTGCAAACCGAAATAGTAGTTTACGAACCAGAGCTAACTCGCATTGATTTTGTTGCTGATTTAAGCCAAAAATGGATAGATCTAAAATCCACTCCGATTCCAGAACGGAAGATCGCTCTGATCCTAGCCAATTATCCCAATCGAGACGGTAGATTAGCGAATGGAGTTGGTTTAGATACTCCTGCTAGTTGTGTGGAAATTCTCAAAGCTTTAAAGGATAGAGGTTACACCACAGGCAAAATTCCTGAAACCAGCGCAGATTTAATTAAACTTTTAACTACTGGTGTAACTAACGATCCAGAACCATATACTTCACGAACTATTAATCAATTACTATCAGTTTTGGATTATCAAACTCACTTTCAAACCTTACCTGCTCCTGTGAAATCTGGAATTCAAGCTCGTTGGGGAGAAGAGATAGAACAGGAATTCACAATCTCAGGAGTTCAATTCGGCAACATCTTTGTGGGAATTCAACCGCCACGGGGCTACGATCGCGATCCAACCTTAAACTATCACGCTCCCGATTTAGAACCTACCCATGACTATGTCGCTTTTTATTACTGGATTCGGAAAAACTTTCAGGCGATCGCCCATGTCGGCAAACATGGAAACCTAGAATGGTTACCCGGCAAGAGTATTGCCCTATCCGAAAATTGTTATCCCGAAGCTGTATTTGGCGCAATGCCCCATCTTTATCCATTTATTGTCAACGATCCGGGGGAAGGTTCTCAGGCAAAACGGCGATCGCAAGCAGTAATTATCGATCATCTCACCCCACCCATGACCCGCGCCGAACTCTATGGCGGATTGCAAAAGTTGGAATGCTTAATTGATGAATATTATGAGGCTGAAACTCTCGATCCCAGTCGGTTAGGTACGATCAAAGAGCGATTATTAGAAGTCATTAAACAAGAGCATCTCCATCAAGAGTTGGGAATTAGCAGCGACCGTATTGAAGATTCTCTAAATAGCATTCTGACTACGGCGGATGGTTATCTTTGCGAACTGAAAGAAGCTCAAATTCGGGATGGACTGCATATCTTTGGGCAATGTCCCCAAGGTTCCCAACTCCGAGATTTAATTATTGCTATAGCTAGAAATCCTACTCCAAATCGTATGGGTTTAACGAGGGCGATCGCCGACGACTGGAATTTAGACTTCGATCCTTTAACGGCTAATCTTGGCGAAATGCTTGACGTGTCTCAAAAATATCCCAAATTACAGAATTGTCGAATTATCGGTGATGTGGTCGAAGCGATCGAAGATTATGCTTCAGAATTAGTAGATAAGATTCTTTCTGCTGCTTTATTGATAGATGAGATCGAAAATAAAATTAAGCAAGAATTAAATTGGATTAGCGATCGCCTGCTCCCATCTTTGCAAAATACTACCCAAGAAATTACCAACTTTTTAAGAGGACTAAACGGCGAATATATTGCCAGTGGAGCATCAGGTGCGCCAACTAGGGGTAGACCAGAAGTATTGCCTACAGGAAGAAACTTTTATTCTGTAGATATTCGGGCTATTCCGACTGAAACCGCTTGGGATATTGGACGTAAAGCTGCGGATCGAGTAATTGAAGCATATACCCAAGAGCATGGAGAATATCCTAAAACTATCGGGCTGTCGATTTGGGGAACCTCCACAATGCGGACGGGAGGAGACGATCTAGCTGAAGCATTAGCATTAATTGGAGTTCAGCCTGTATGGGATGGAGTATCGCGGCGAGTTGTAGATTTTGAGATATTGCCTTTATCCCTTCTCGATCGCCCCCGTGTCGATGTAACTTTACGCATATCTGGGTTCTTTCGGGATGCTTTTCCAAATTTAATTGAATTATTCGATCGGGCGGTAAATGCGGTAGCCAGTCTTGATGAATCCGCCCAAGATAATCCTCTAGCCGCAAAAGTCCAACAAGAGATAATCGAATGGCAAAGGGAAGGTTTAACTATAGAAGACTCAAGGGAGCGATCGCTCTATCGGATTTTTGGCTCTAAACCCAGTGCTTATGGAGCGGGATTGCAAGGCTTAATCGAATCGCAAAATTGGGAAACCGAAGCCGACCTCGCACGGGCATACATTAACTGGAGTGCCTACGCCTATACGCGCCAATCCGCAGGAAAATCCGCGCCAGAGGCATTTAAGCAAAGATTAGAAAATACCCAAATTGTTCTACAAAACCAAGATAATCGCGAACACGATCTCCTGGATTCTGATGACTATTATCAATTTCAAGGTGGAATGACCTCAGCCATTAAATCCTTAACAGGAACTAATCCAGATATCTATTTTGGTGATAATTCTCAAAGCGAGCAACCGAAAGTTCGCAAACTCAGTGCCGAAATTGCCCGCGTCTACCGCAGCCGTGTTGTCAACCCCAAATGGATTGCAGGTGTGATGCGTCATGGATATAAAGGTGCTTTTGAGATGGCGGCAACCGTGGACTTTCTTTTTGCCTACGATGCCACGACTAATTGCGTTGAAGATTTTATGTATGCGGGTATTGCCGATAATTATCTTTTTAATCCCGAAGTTCAAACATTTATGCAAAAATCCAACCCTTGGGCATTACGCGATATAGGAGAGAGATTACTAGAAGCCAATCAAAGAGGATTATGGCAAGATGCTTCATCTCAAATCATTGAAAAACTGAAGGGATTGGTGAATGAAACCGAAGGAATTATTGAATCTCAAACTTAAGTTACTTTAGCGAAATTCATCCACCACCCAGCCAACCGAAAAAACCTCCCTTTTTGGCATCTTTTTGATTAGATTTAAAATTTTTACTGCTATTACTGCTTGTCATTTTGGCAATGTTAGTTAAGGCTATTGGCTCTTGGGGATTGAACTTTAATGCTTGTTGGAAGCAGACCTTCGCCATTCCGTCTAGATTTTGATTCAAGTATGCCAGTCCCAATAAGCTGTGACAGTAGCTATTTTGAGTATCAGTTTTGAGGTATTCTCTTAACTCTTTGACCGCTAGCATCCACTGTTTTTCGGCGATGTGTTTTTCGGCGATTTTAACTTTATCAAAAGATTGATTAGTTGCTACTGTGAACTTAGTTTCTTTAAGAGGTTCGGTAGATATAGATGGAGGTTTGGTATTTTGAGATTGATAACTTTCTTGATGGAGAATATAAATTAGGTTTAATTCACTAAGTTGTCCAGTTCGCTCGATGATTTTATCTAAATCACTATATTGTTGAGAAGCGATCGCCTCTACAGCCAGTTCGTAGCTGGAGACTGTAGGATAATGGAGAAAACTCTTTGCAGCTTCAGCCGTAGGAATAATTTTTTGTCCCTGCTTAATTAGGCGTTTCGCTAAGAGCTTAAGGATTGTCGAATATTCATTTCGCTCCTTTTCAGTCATCAAAAATGTATATGCTGGATTAACTAACTTGGAAAGATACTGTGAGGCTTGAGTTTTAAGCGCAGCAGGTTGATTCTCAACGTAGGTATCGGGGTGTAATAATCTGGCAATACGAAGATAAGATTTCCGAATTCTATTGATATCCGCAGTAATGGGAGCACCTAGTATGGCGTAATAGTCATGGGAATTATATTGACAGATGCCTTGTTTAATCTCAAAACTAGATATACGCTGTTGTGTTTCCATTATCTTTTCCATTAAAACCAAACTTTAAAGTGAGGCTGTTCGTTCAGTTCCCACATTGTAATTATTGTAATTTATATATTCTACCCACATTAATCTATATATGCATCAATCATAGTTAGTTTGATAATTCTAATTCAATAATCTTTACTTGCTAACTTCCTTCTCAATTTATTGAAAGCACATTCTCAATTTACATAAAAATGCTTTACATTAAGATATAGTCGCAATTACTAATTCTGGTAGTCAATATGAGCCGTGTTTCGCTAAAATCAAGCACTAGGTTGAGTCTTAAACTAAGATCGATGCCTCGAAATAAGAATGCCTCTGCTGTCTATATTGAAATGCATCAACTTGCCAACCTCAAACTGAGGCTACAAGAAGAATTACAGAGACTCGGCGATCGCACTATCCAAATCCACGAACAGTTGCAAGAACTAGAACTCAACTTGAATCAACTAGAGGCAGAGGCTACTAAGTATAATTCTAAGGATAAAACCCTACAAAGCAGCCCCAACTTAAGTTATCAAATTATTAAGTCCCCAAATCCTGATTACCAGAATAATAATCAAAATACAACTGCACAAAATACCAAATATCAGAACTTCATAATTGAGTATTAATTTATCGTCTTTATAACTAAATTACTTTTAGTTAATAGTCATCGAGATTTGCATATCAACTGTAGCTCCTGCATCAACAAAGATTAGGTTTTCTCCAGTATTTAAGGAATTTCTGGCGGCTGTCCACGGCTCTAAACAAAAAAAGTCTTTGCCTTTAACAGTCCAAAATACAAGTGCCTTATGATGCTCGTCAAAATCTATAGTTAGTTTTAGGTTCCGACTGGCATCGGTGGCGATCGCTCGATTATGGGCAGCAGGATTAAAAAACATCACATCAATCTCATCCAGACTAAAATCAAAACTACCTAAAAAGGGATGGCTCACAAAGGATTTTTGATCGACAAACTCGGAACTAGGAAACTCAAATTTTAGTTCGGATTTATCAGGAGCGGCAAAATAAGGATGGGTACCTGCGGAAAAAGGCATGGACTGGCTAGACAGATTGCTGTAACTTTGCTTGATGGTTAAGGTATTACCAGTCAAAATATAGGTAAACTTGACCTTAAACTCAAAGGGATACATTGCCAAGGTTTCAGGAGTGCTGGTTAAGACTAAACTCAAACCAGTTTCATCTTCTGCATCCACTTGCCAAGGCATTTCACGCGCAAAACCATGTTGTTTGAGATTATAAACCTCTCCATTTAGAGTATAGGTATTGTTGGGCATATTGCCACAAATCGGAAACAGGATCGGAATGCCGCCTCTAACGCTTAAATCGGGATGGGTAAATCGCTCGGTATCCATGTAAAAAATCTCTTGATCCCCTACCAACCAGCTGGTAACGATGCCTCCACGTTCGGGTACTACTTCGATCTTAGAATCGCGATCGCCCAAAATGTAGGTTTTATATTGACGCTGCTCGACTGTGTATGAAGTCATTTTTTTAAACTTAATTAACTTAATTATTTAACGTCTCAACTAAGCCTAAGAATACCAAACCTTTACCGTCTAAAATTATTACTACCGCTTTACATATAATAATCTAGTCCCCATTAATACTGATCATGAACTGGAAAATTGCTGAAGCAAAGCAAAAATTCTCCGAACTTATTCACTCTACGCTCGAAGAACCACAGTTAATATATAACTCTGATCGCCTAGTAGCAGTAGTAATTGAGGCAGAAGTATATAAAGAATTTTTAGCGTGGCGTCAACGTCAAATAAATATAACAGATGATTTAAGAGAGCTTCAGAAGTTTTGTATAGAGGATGATTACGCTTTAGATGTTCAGTCTCGTCAAAATCGGAGCAGTATTTTTACCGAAACCAATGAGCTTTTTATTTCATACAAATGTTTCGAGTGAGTTAGTCCGTCCTCATCCTCAACCTTCGGTTTTGACTTTTGTGTCAGGCATATCTCAGATTACCATTAGTGCAATTACGATTGAAGAAGTTATTTACGGATTATCAGCAAAACCAAACTTAAGAATTCAGGAATGGTTTGAACGATTTTTTATAAGCTATTGTACTGTTCTACCCATAACAGAGGCGATCGCAAGACAAGCAGGTGAATTGAGGGGTAAGTTACAAACTGAAGGAAAAGTGAGAACCCAAGCAGATATTCTCATTGCTGCTACAGCTAAAACACATAGGCTGACCCTTGTTACTCGAAATATAAAAGATTTTGAGGGATGTAATCTCACTATTCTCGATCCATTTGCCCTATAAAGTGAATTCTATAAATTTAGATAACGGCGAATTGGATTAAGATCGAGATGGGCTTCTAATAGCTCAGCCATGTGGTTATAGAGTTTTTGCTGCTGAGATTGCCAATTTAGATTACTAACTTGATAATTTGAAATATTCGCCATTTGAGCTAGTTCTTGCCGTACCAAACTCGATTCAAATAAACCATGTAAATAGGTACCCCACACCCTTTGCGATCGCCATCCTTCCCAATGAAAATTAGTCCGATCGCCAGATCGATCTTGGTATTGAATCTTAAGTAAAGGCTGAATATCCCAATCGTCACTAACCAACTCAGTATGCCCCATGTGAATTTCGTATGCCATCCAACTATCCGATTCCTCCCCCCAAACCGCCTGCACTTGACGCACCTGTTTGATCGGTAAAAATTCCGTAGTCACGGGTAAAAGTCCCAAGCCTGCAAATGTTCCTGCTGCTCCTGCTACACCAACGCGATCGCCCAAAGAAATTCCCAACATTTGATAACCACCACAAATTCCGACGATCGGTATTCCCTGATTTGCCGCTAATTTAATCGCTTCGCCCAAACCTGTATTAATTAACCACTCCAGATCGGCGATCGTATTTTTACTGCCGGGGAGAATAATAATTTTGGCATCTCTTAACTCCGCTACAGTTTGTACCCAACAAGTTTGAATTCCCCGATCCAACTGCCAAGGCTGAGCATCCTGAGAATTAGATAAATGAGGAAACCGAATCCACGCAATCTTTGCACCATGTCCTTTAGTTTCAGCGACTTCACACAAACTATCTTCACTTTCAGGTTGCAGATTAGGATCGTAGGGCAGTACTCCTAGATACGGAACATTAGGAATATGGGCATTAAAATACTTCTCAGCATCGGCAAACAAGCGCAAATCGCCCCGAAATTTATTAACAATCAGTCCCAATCCTTGAGTCTGAGCGAAATCTGGCATGAGATGATGCGTACCGATAATCTGAGCAAATACTCCTCCCTTTTCAATATCTCCGATTAGTAACCACCTTCCCTTTAAATGCAAAATCGGACGCAAGTTCACCAAATCGCGGTGCATCAAATTCAGTTCTACAGGACTACCAGCACCTTCAAGTAATAAAACATCACAGCGATCGCTCCAAAATTCTAAACATTCCCGTACAGTTTGCCATAGGGTCTCAATGTTTTGGTAATAGTCAATTGCGGCGATATGTTGTTTCGCTTCTCCTAAAATTACCAGTTGTGAAGTTCCTGCTCCAGAGGGCTTAAGTAAAATTGGATTCATCTCGGCGATCGGACGGATTCCACAGGCGATCGCTTGTACAGCTTGGGCACGACCAATTTCTCCACCTTCGAGGGTAACGTAGGAATTATTAGACATATTTTGAGCCTTAAACGGAGCCACATTAACTCCCTGTCGTCGCAACCATGCCCCAAGAGCCGTGACTAGCCAACTTTTACCCGCATTCGACGAAGTTCCTAAAACCGAAATTGCTTTCATTAATTCAAATATTGATTTATAAAACCTGTTTGATATCTTTGTAAATAAGGATTAGGCAACTGAAATAGCGATCGCTTACAAACTATCTAAAATCTTAAACCAAGTCACAAATTCCTGAGCATTTGAATGTGTTGGATCGAGAATTTTTTCCATCACTGCTTGGTGTAATTGACGACCTGGTGGATTTTGCCATGCTAACCAAGTATAAATACTTGCTTTGTCAAAATATTTTTAAGGAAGACTTACAAAAGTTAGCAAATGAGATTGGGATTGAAATTAGAG
>CAZLKI010000006.1:22517-28175 GCA_964560035.1 uncultured Synechococcus sp. | reverse complement strand
GTAAGTTGTCTCGTTGAATTAGGAATCCCCGTGCTCTAGCACGAGGAGTGTCAATTTACTTGTGAATGTTTTGATTATTTCATGACTAATATTTCTCAAACTAATATCTCTCAAAGAATAGAAGCAATTTTATATCTCAAAGGGCAACCCATGACCATAGATGAGATCGTTACTGTGTCCGAATGCGATCGGGGGGCGATTGAAGATGGATTAGTCGATCTAATAGCTGACTATGCTCACCGTGACAGTGCCTTAGAAATTATCGAAACGGATGAAGGGTTTGGTTTACGGCTTAAGTCTGGCTTTACGGATTTAGTTCAAAAAATGATTCCCACTGATTTAGGACGAGGGGCATTAAGAACTTTGGCAGCGATCGCCCTCCACAACCCTATGAGCCAAGCCGATCTGATCCAACTGCGGGGTTCTAGTGCTTATCTACAGGTTCAAGAACTTGTAGATCGAGGATTTATTCAGAAACACCGAGACGGGCGATCGTTTTACCTAGAAATTACAAATAAATTTCATCAGTATTTTGAAATTGACGATTTATCCAAGTTGGCTTAACCGAAACTAAGTTTTAATCCTAGTTCCAGAGGATTTATAGATACTCCCGAACTATTTACCTGAAAAGTTTGGCTAATTATTAAGCCTGAATTTCGGCGATTAGGTCGTAAAAAGGTTGCCAATTATCATCAATTGTAATTCTTTCCCAGACGGCTTCAATCTCAGGGCGTAATAAAATCTTACTGGGATTGTAAGTGTGAAGTTTTTCCCGAACTTGCGGAATTTGAGAAATAGGCATTTGGTTTAAAAGTTGATGGTAAAGCGATCGCCAATGGCACCAAATTTCAGTTTGTTCGGGAGTTAGATTTGCCTCTATAACTATATTTTGCACATCTTCACGCCAATTGGGATTAAAGCTAGTTTTAAGTTTGATAAAAAAGTCATGATAGCCGATCTGGTTTTCTCCTTTAGTCTCAGCCCCACTTTTTGACAAGAGTTGCAAAGTTAAAGAAATTAAGTCCTCAATTAGTACGGGCGATTCGGGCGGTGTGGGTGATTCTAATCCCAAACGCAAACAAAACTTAGTAGTGTACTCTTGGCGATAATAATCGGCAAATTTAGCCAATCCCAGATCTAGATTCGCTTGAGACATCACCATTTTGAGCGGATATTGCAGCATTTCTAAATTCCAATAACAGACCGCAGGTTGATTAGAGTAGGCATAACGACCGTAATAATCAAAGTAAGCCGCAGTAAATTGAGGATCGTAGGTGGGGATAAAAGCGAAGGGTCCGTAATCAAAACTTTCACCTGTAATCGACATATTGTCAGTATTTAAGACGGCATGACAAAATCCAGCTACCATCCACTGCGCGGTTAATCTAGCTACTCGTTCGACTAATTCGGCATAGAAACTAGCATCTATTTCGGCTTGGTTGTAAGGTTGAGATAATCCTAAATGGGGATAGTAAAACTCAATTACATGATCTAAAAGTTTGCGAACTAAGTCACCACGGTTGATGTAATGCAGTCGCTCAAAAGTGCCAAACCGAATATGCGATCGGCTAAATCTCACCATTACCGAAGATCTTGTGGGTGAAGGCTCATCTCCCCGATACAAACCTTCTCCCGTTTCGATTAGACTCAGACATCGGGATGTTTTGACTCCCAAACGCTCTAAAGCTTCGGCAGCTAATACTTCTCTGACTCCACCTTTAAGGGTTAATTTACCATCAGCAGTGCGAGAATGTGGAGTCCGTCCCGATCCTTTTGTGCCCATGTCATATAGCTCGCCATCAATGCCGCGAACCTGCCCGTAGATAAAGCCCCTGCCATCACCTAAATTGGGATTATATTGTCCAAATTGATAGCCGTGATAACGCAGTGCCAAAAATGGTTTAACACCTGCAAATGTGCCAAATACCTCGATAAAATCTCGATCGCAAACCTGAGTAGGATCTAACCCTAGAGTCTGAAGCACGCGATCGTTACGCCAACGCAGGATATGGTCGGGAAATTTTGCGGCGGTCACAATATCAAAATACTCATCTCCTAGATTTTCTAAGGCGGGTTCGTAGTTAAGTTGAAGGAATGGATTAGACATTATTTGCGGAATTTAAGACTAATGAGAATTTATGAAAGCACGGGAGAATGTAAAAATGAGGATGCTTGCGTCTATTTCCCCTCAATTGCTAGTATAGATTTCAATTAAGACTCCTTCCTTAAAAAATTAAAAGCAAAATAAAAGTTAAGCTTAAAATTAATTAAAAAACTCCTTAAAAAATAAGAATATTATGGCTCTTGAAATCGGTAAACCCGCTCCAGACTTCACCCTTCCCAGCGATCGCGGTGATATTACTCTCAGTCGCTATCAAGGTAAAACCAACGTGCTTTTGGCTTTTTATCCTGCTGATTTTAGCCCGCTTTGTACGCTAGAGATGCAATGTTTTGCCAATGATTGGACTAAATTTCGCGAGTTGGGGGCAGAGATTTTAGGAATAAATACGGATTCCGTGCAGAAACATGATGAGTTCTCGAAAAAATTAGGATTGGCATTTCCACTTTTAAGCGATCGCAATAAAGAAGTCGCAAAAAAGTACGGCGCAGATGATATGTTACTGGGCACAAAGCGCGCATATTTCATCATTGATATCCAAGGCATTTTGAGATACAAGCATATTGAATTTTTACCTGTATTTAAACGCGATGATACCGAACTTTTGGCAGAACTGCGTAAGCTCACAAAAATCTAACAAAAATTTAACAAATTAGCTTTGGATTCTTAACATCTACTCCGAGCGCAAATATCTTCCCGATCGCGCGCCTCATATTCCCATGCTAGTTCCGTTTTGGGGAATCGAAAATGCCCTAGATGCTGTCAGTAATAATTTTGAGGTTTATCAAGCCTTGGGTACTCAACTATTTAAGCTGAGATGAATTGTCGCCGATCGCGCAAAAAGTTATCGAGTTTCACAATCAAATTTCGGCTCAAGACTTTGTCAGAATGCAATATGAATGTCGTAAACTTTGGGAGGAGTGGTTATCGGTCGAGGGATTTTTTACCAACTTTCACCGTCATTTTGATTGGTTTTGATGAAATTTGAAAAATTAGGATTTGAGGCAAAAATGGCTGACTTTAAAGAGAAATTGATGGAAATTATAGTGGGAGTAGAGATGCAGTTTAAGCGATCGCTAATTATGCTTTTAATATTTCCTTTAATGCTATTGGGAATGCTAGGAGGATGTAGTAATGCCCAAGCCAATATTGACCCTAAGCTAGAAGCACAGGTTTTAGATATTATTCGTAAAAATCCTCAAGCTATCCTAGAATCCGTTCAAAATTATCAAAAAGCCGAAAAAGATAAGCAATCTCAAGGACAAAATCAAGCTTTAAAGCAAATTCAAGCAAAGCCGCAATCGTTTATTCAAGGTTCTCCTACCAAAGGAGCCACCGCGCAGAAACTAATCCTGATCGAGTTTTCGGATTTTCAATGTCCATATTGTGCTAAAGCCCACGATGTCGTCCAAAAGTTTATGGCAACCCGACAAGATCGAGTGACTCTAGTTTACAAACATTTCCCCCTAACTAATATTCATCCCCAAGCCGAACCCGCCGCTTTAGCATCGTATGCAGCCGATCGCCAGAATCAATTTTGGGAGTTTCACGATCGCTTATTTAAAGATCAAACTCAGCTTGGCGATCCACTCTATACAGCCATTGCCACGGAGCTTAAGCTCGATCTAAATAAATTTAATAGCGATCGGGCAAGTGAATCCGCCCAAAAAGCTATAAATAAAGATGTCGAATTGGGTAGAGCGATCGGCGTACCCGGTACGCCCTTTTTTCTATTGAATGGTGTGCCGATCCCAGCATCTGAGAACCTCTTGGCAGATTTAGAGTCGGCAGTAAAATAAGCACAAGAAAGATAAGAAGCGTATGACCGAGTCGAATTTTTGTTATTTTCTCGTCACTCACGGCAGTCGCAATCCCTCGGCTGTTGAGTTTTTGCAAAATATAGTTAATCTAGCCCAAGCAAAATCCCTAAGTTTAGTCGGAGGCGGATTATTAGAAGGACAAGAGCTAAGTCTCAGTCAGCAATTATCTAATTTTGGCAAGATCGCGCGATCGCATGGTTATTCTCAAGTATTGGTGCTGCCAGTATTTTTATTAGCAGGTATTCATGTGTACGCAGATATTCCCGAACAGATAGCGATCGCGCAAACAGATTTATCAGACTTAGAAATTAAAATTGCCCCTCACTTTGGTACTTATCCTGAAATTACGCCATTATTAAAGTCTAAATTTTTATTTAAGTCTCAGGAGCGATCGCCTGCTAAAGTCCTCTTGGCACATGGTAGTCGCCGGCTAGAAACTACTCACTATCTGGAAAACTTGGCTCAAGATCTTAAGGCAATTCCCGCTTATTGGGCGATCGCACCTAATTTAGAAACCCAGATCGAACATTTAATTAAGCTAGGACAAACTGAGATGACAATCCTGCCCTACTTTTTAGCTACTGGTGGCATTATCGAAGCAGTAGAATCTAAAATCTCGCAGTACTCGCAATATAGTACTCAAATAAATTTATTGGAATTGCCTTTTACTCCAGAGGCGATCGCCACATTAGTTATAAAATTTGCTCGTGAATTTACAGAAAATTACCTAAATTAAAATTCATTTAACGTGAGTCCCTAAAAAGAACCAGCCAGATTTTTACCAATATCACCAAATAGGAACCAAGTTAATAAAAAATTGGTGGTAAATATTGCCAGCAAAGCCGTTACCACAGCACTTGTTGTCGATTGCCCCACGCCTTTAGCCCCACCTGTCGTTGTAATTCCCCAATTTGTGCCAATTAAAGCAATCAAACCGCCAAATACCAGAGATTTAACGATCGCACTAATCAAATCCCAGCCCTTAAGAAAAGTTAGCACCGAATTGAGAAATACCGATTGGGGAATATTGTAGACAAGCTGAGAAATTAAAATTCCTCCCGTCATTCCTGTAATTAAAGATAAAGTTGTGAGAATCGGCATCATTAAAATGCAGGCTACTACTCTAGGCGTAACTAAATAATCTACAGGATCGGTACGGAGCATATATAAAGCATCGATTTGTTCTGTCACTTGCATAGTGCCAATTTCCGCCGCAAATGCCGATCCTACTCGTCCTGCAATAATTACAGCGGTTAATACAGGAGATAGTTCTCTAGTTAGAGCGATCGCCAACACTCCACCAATTGCTTGCTGCGCCCCAAAATTAATAAATTCCTTCGCCACTTGAATGGTAAAAACGCCGCCCACAAAACTAGCAGTAACGAGCGTAATCAGCAGAGATTCCGTTCCTACTATCGACATTTGCTCTAGGGTATTTCGCCAGTGGAGTTTTCTTTTAATCAGCAGATGCCAAATTACTTGCCCCGCCAGTAAAAAAGTCTGGAAGAGTTTAACAAACCAGATACCTAGATTTTTCATGCTTTATGGAATTTATGTAGGCAATATATATGAAATTAAAATGGAATTAAGTTGGAATCGAAATTAGAATAACATTCAATTTGGACTATGCTCAACTCATAGCTCAACTCCTAGTCCAACTCCTAGCCCAACACCTAGATATAGCTCGCCAATTTTCGGATCGTTAAGTAAGTCAGTGCC
>CAZLKI010000006.1:14197-22417 GCA_964560035.1 uncultured Synechococcus sp. | reverse complement strand
GCCCAACACCTAGATATAGCTCGCCAATTTTCGGATCGTTAAGTAAGTCAGTGCCTTTACCCTCAAAGCGATCGCGTCCTGAATCTAAAACATAACCCCGATGGGCGATCGCTAAAGCTTTTCGAGCATTTTGTTCGACTAAAATAATCGTAGTGCCAAGGCTATTAACATACTGGATCAAATTAAACACATCCTGAACTAAAATCGGGGAAAGTGCCGCCGTAGGCTCATCTAAAATTAATAACTTTGGTGACAGCATTAATGCCCTACCCATTGCCAGCATCTGTCGTTCGCCTCCCGAAAGCGTTCCCGCCCGTTGTCGTTGTCGTTTCGCTAAAGCGGGAAAAATATCATAGATTTTCTGTTTTCGATCCCGAATATTATCCTTAGAAATATACGCTCCCATATCTAAATTTTCGGAAATACTTAAGGAGGGAAATACATTAGCAACCTGTGGTACATAGCCCATACCTTCACTTACGATTTGATTGGGAAGCATTCCATTAATTTTTTTTTCATTAAAAATCACCTCTCCAGCTCGCACGGATACCAATCCAAAAATCATCTTTGCTAAAGTAGATTTCCCCGCACCATTTGCCCCAATTACAGTTACTAATTCACCTGTATGCACGACTAAGTTAATGCCCTGTAAAATATCTACTCCAGCTACATAGCCTGCTACGACATCTTTTACTACCAATATCGGAGAATCATTATTCATTAATTAGTCGCTTAATCTTTTATATTAGTTACTTGTATTGATAATAGCTGTCTTAGGATAGTCATATTTAAATTCATATATAAATCAAAGACGAACTTGATATTAAGTAATCATAATTTTTACTTAATCGGTTACAGCCGAAACCTATTTAATGCGATCGATTTGCCAATATAGCAAGTGACAATTTTAAATCGTATTTCCATTCTGGGTAGACATAGTTGATAATTAAGTTAAGTTTAATTAAGTAATTATTAATAAGTCAGATATGAAACCATCGTGGAAAACCTTTTTATTGTGGGCACTTCCGATCTTAGTAATCGGATTTTTTGCCTATCAAAACTTCTTTGCCCGTCCTGCAGTTCCACAGATGAATGTGAATGCCGCTAATACTCGCATCAGTTACGGTAGATTTTTAGGATATTTAGATGCCCATCGCGTGCGTAAAGTTGATATTTACGAAGGTGGACGTACTGCCATTATTGTCGCAACCGATCCGCAGCTAGATAACCGCGAGCAAAGGGCAAGGGTCGATTTACCTGCATATGCCCCCGAATTAATGGCAAAGCTTAAAGAAGGTGGTGTAGACTTAGCAGTTTACCCTCCGAGCAACAACACCCAAATTTGGGGATTTTTAAGTAATTTAATCTTTCCCGTCGCACTTATAGCTGGTTTATTTTTCTTATTCCGCCGTTCCAGCCAAATGGGTGGACCCGGACAAGCTATGGATTTTGGAAAATCGAAAGCCAAGTTTTCTATGGATGCTAAAACAGGCGTAATGTTTGATGATGTGGCAGGAATTGAAGAAGCGAAGGAAGAACTGCAAGAAGTAGTAACTTTCCTCAAAAAACCTGAAAGATTTACCGCAGTCGGTGCCAAGATTCCTAAAGGAGCTTTATTAATAGGTCCTCCGGGTACTGGTAAAACTTTGCTAGCGAAAGCGATCGCCGGTGAAGCAGGAGTTCCGTTTTTCTCGGTATCTGGTTCGGAATTCGTGGAAATGTTTGTGGGCGTAGGTGCTTCCCGCGTGCGCGACTTATTCAAAAAAGCCAAAGAGAATGCTCCTTGTATTATCTTTATTGATGAAATTGATGCCGTCGGTCGTCAGCGTGGAACGGGTATTGGTGGCGGTAATGATGAGCGCGAACAAACCTTAAACCAAATCTTGACCGAAATGGATGGTTTTGAAGGTAACACTGGCGTAATTGTCATAGCTGCAACTAATCGTCCTGATGTCTTGGATTCTGCTTTACTCCGTCCTGGTCGTTTCGATCGCCAGATTTCGGTCGATCCCCCAGATATTAAAGGTCGCTTACAGGTTTTAGGCGTTCATGCTAAAGGTAAAAAGATTGCTCCTGATGTATCGATGGAAGCGATCGCTCGCCGTACACCGGGATTTACTGGTGCGGATTTAGCTAACTTATTAAATGAAGCGGCAATTCTCACTGCACGTAGACGCAAAGATGCAATTACCATGCCTGAAATTGATGATGCTGTGGATCGAGTCATAGCTGGATTAGAAGGTAAAGCTTTAGTAGATAGCCGCAATAAACGTTTAATTGCTTACCATGAGGTCGGTCATGCGATCGTCGGAACTTTGATTAAAGATCACGATCCCGTGCAAAAAGTAACTCTAATTCCTAGAGGTCAAGCGGCAGGATTGACTTGGTTTACACCTTCGGACGAACAATCATTAATTTCCCGCGCTCAGATTATTGCTCGAATTACTGGGGCTTTGGGCGGTCGGGCTGCCGAAGAAGTTATATTCGGAAGTGCTGAAGTGACCACAGGCGCGGGTAACGACTTGCAACAGGTGACAGGGATGGCGAGACAAATGGTAACTAGGTTTGGGATGTCAACTTTAGGGTCAATGTCAATGGAAGGTCAACCCTCAGAAGTATTTCTAGGTCGTGATTTTGGCAATCGTTCCGAGCAATCCGAAGATAGTGCTGCAAAAATCGATCAACAAGTGAGAGCGATCGTCCAAGGCTGTTACCAAATGGCGTTAAAAATCATGCTAGATAACCGTGAGGCGATCGATCGCGTGGTTGATATCTTAATTGATAAAGAAACTCTAAGTGGTGATGACTTCAGACAAATAGTTGCTGAATATACTGTAGTTCCTGAAAAGGAAAGATACGTGCCTCAGCTTTAAACCTATAAATTTAGATTTATAAATTCTTTGCAAGATAAAACTAGACGGAATTAAAGGGATATGAGATAGTTTCTCTATCCTTTTTTATTGCTTTTATTTATCTTTCAATTATTAATAATTTGTGATAATCCATTTATGAGTTTGAGATTTTCTGATTCTAATCTCACTGCCACTCGAAAGTAACGATCGCCTAATTCTTTAAAACTCAAACAATCCCTAATTAAAATGCGATCGCACTGTAGTAACTTCTGTTGCAATTCATAACCCGAATAATCCGTTCGTACCAATAGATAATTAGCGGCTCCCATCAAAGGGTAACATCCCTTCAGATTATTCAGTCCATCCCATAACTGCGGACGAGCTAAACTCAACCAATCCCAAGTCTGTTGTTGAAATATCCGATCTTCTAAAAGCGCAATTCCTGCTGCTACGGCTAAACTATTTACAGACCAAGGATCTCGCCACTGTTGCCATTGTTTTAAGCGGTCGGGATGGGCGATCGCATAACCTAATCTTAGTCCGGGTAAACTGTAAAATTTGGTGAGCGATCGTAAAATTACTAAATTCGGATAACTTGGCACTAAATCAATTAAGCTCTGTTGTTGAGACGGGCGCAAAAAATCCATAAACGCTTCATCAATTACGACTAAAGCGAATCGGTCTAAATAGGGTAAAAGCGAATCTCGTGAAAATAAGTATCCTGTGGGATTATGAGGATTATTAATTAGGATGCCTTTTAGATGAGAATTAGAAACTTCAACTTCTTTGACTCTCTTTGAATTCCCCCCCAATTCTAATAACGGACAAGTCTCAATCTCTGCCCCAAAAGACTTTAAGGCGCGGTAATAATCGGCAAATGCTGGAGTAAAGAGAACCGTAGCCGCCAATTGTCCTAAATCTCGCCCTACCCAAGTTAATAATTCTGATACGCCATTTCCGGGTAATATCCAATCTGGAGAAATTTGATGAAATTTTGCTAATGCTTGACGCAATGCGATGTATTCGGGATCGGGATAATGTTGTAAATCTGATAAATGGGATTGGATCGCCGCGATCGCCGAGTTTGGAGTTCCCAGAGGATTAATACTAGCGGAAAAATCTAAAATATTAGCTTCAGAAGTTCCAGCTATTTCGGCTGCCCAGCGTAAATTCCCTCCATGATTAGGCTGCATCAAAACTATCTCAGAAGATTACATTTCAATCATAACTCTGCAAGCAAATGTTTAAATAGTTGATTTAAGATCTGCTTAAGCCTAATTTAAGCCTAATATTTGATTATCGTTTAGCATAGGCTTAAGAGTTTCTTTCTATTATTTCCAACGCAGTCTAGTTATATAGAATCGAAGTAGAAAATCAAAACAGGGAATTAAAATTATGACCACTAATCACTTGATAGAGTTACACGAACACGGACAAAGTGTATGGATGGACAACCTAAGCCGAGATATCATCCAGTCGGGGCAGTTGGCAGAGATGGTAAAAACCCAAGGGATCAGAGGTATAACTTCTAACCCTGCTATTTTTGAGAAAGCGATCGCGGGAAATGCCATTTACGATAGTGCGATCGCCGAAAGCATTCAAGCAGGAAAATCAATTAATGATATTTATGAGTATTTAGTATTTGCCGATATTCAAAATGCTGCCGATATCCTTAAGCCCATATTTGACGAATCCAAGGGTGAAGATGGTTATGTTTCTATTGAAGTCTCACCAAACTTGGCACACGATACTGCGGGCACGATCGCTGAAGCTTTAAGATTTTGGGAAACCCTAAAACGCCCCAATATTATGATTAAAATTCCTGGTACTGATGCTGGATTTGCGGCGATCTCCAGTGTGATTGGCGAAGGTATTCCTGTGAATGTAACTTTGTTGTTTTCGGTATCCGACTACGAGAAAACTACTTGGGCATTTATTGAAGGTTTAGAAGCTCGTGCGGCTAAGGACGAAGACATTTCTCAAGTTGCCTCGGTTGCTAGTTTCTTTCTCAGTCGAATTGATAGCAAAATTGACGGTCGCCTTGACTCCAAAATTATCACCGCAACCGATGAGTCCGAAAAAGCCAAGCTCCAAGCTATTAAAGGTAAAGTCGCGATCGCTAATGCCAAAATTGCCTATCAAAAATATAAAGAAATCTATGCAGGCGATCGGTGGCAAGCACTGAAAGCCAAGGGCGCAAAAGAGCAACGCTTACTCTGGGCAAGCACCAGTACCAAAAATCCTGCCTACAGTGATGTCATGTATGTAGATAATTTAGTTGGCGAAAATACTGTAAACACCATGCCACCTGAAACCATCGCCGCCTGTATCGATCACTGCGATATTGAAGATCGAATTGAGATGGATATTGATGCTGCATATAGCGTCATCGAGCAAGTTAAAGCCGTTGGTCTCGACCTCGATCTCATCATGATGGAACTCCAAACCGAAGGGGTGGATAAATTTGTCAAGCCTTTTGCTTCGCTAATGGCATCCCTAGAAAATAAGGTCAAACAGCTTACCCCTGCCTAAATTAATTTCTCATAACAATTGAACTAGCAATAAAATCTGTTACTTTTCTGGATAACACGCTGCTAAAGTATATTATCCAGAAAGTTTCGGGGCAGTTCACTAATTAGTTGTATTAATCAGAAAGTTTCTGGATAATACAACTAAATTGGGTAGCTATAGTGTGAACTTTCTTTATAATAATTAATTATGTGTCTTTACCTATCACTGGTGACGGTATTTTTAACGTTATCTTTTCGATGTAAAGGCTAATGCAGCAGCATTTGTAGCATTTATAAATTTCCAAAGATAAAAAAGAAGAAGTAATCTACAAAACTTAAATTTCATGGTTTCAGATAGCGTAGGTGACGATAACAAAGATCCCATACGATCAACTCTTGAATGGATTGCTGATGCTGGGATTAGTGGGTTAGGAGTTCTGTCATCTGCGGAGGAAGTCGCAGCAGATTATTTGAGTAAAGCCGCTAGTGTTGAAGATGCCATTGATTCAGTTATTGCGTGGAGAACTACGTATGCTGTTGGCACAGGTTTTGTTACTGGATTAGGTGGCATCGCAGTAATGCCCATTACCATTCCAACAAGTTTAGCCGCATCCTATGTACTTGGAGCCAATACTGCTGCTACGATAGCTTACCTTCGTGGATATGATGTTCATTCCGAACAGGTAAGAACAATGGTTCTGTTATGCCTAATTGGTGAAGCAGGGGAGGAGATCCTTAAAACCGCAGGCATCGCGATCAGCACTAAGCTATGTCAAAACCTGATTAAGCAGATACCTGGCAAAGTTCTGATTGAAATCAATAAGAAAATTGGTTTTCGATTAATTACAAAGGCTGGTGAGAAGGGTGTCGTTAACCTTATGAGAATGGTGCCTTTAGTGGGAGGTGTTGTTGGAGGCACTTTTGATGGTTTATTTGTAAATGGCTGTGGAAAAACAGCAAAAGAAGTGTTTGTTTAAGCATCAGACACATACTCCCACCATCAAATTGGATATTAGCCAAACCTAAAATATAGTCAAAGCATGTTTTTAATGGGCTAGTTTTTAACTGGGAAGGGAGTAACAAATTAGTAAGCTCAAAATTATTTAATTTAAAAAATAGTTTACTTGATACATTTGTGCTTCGCGCTCCAGAACTCAGATTAACCAATTGTGACTTGATTAGTTTCAACCGCAGTTACACCACTTACCGTTTTAGCGACAGCCACCGTTTTATTCAAAATATCTTGACTTGGAGCTTTACCTTTAAGTACAACTGTTCCGCTTGTCTGTGCCACATATAAAGTTTCAATATCATCCAAATTCGGATCTAAGTCAGAAGCTAAAGCGACACGTTTCGCTAAGCCACTCTGGACATATTCACCATTTAATCCCATCCGTTCGGGAGGAATAACCTGAGGCTGAGTTGCTGAACTTGCAGGATTTTGAAAGGCTTGAACCTGTGCAACAGGAAGCGGTGTAGGTACTTGCACTAGTGGCTTTTCTAATCCAAATAATCTCTTCAGCCAACTCATAATTACTCCTAATAATTTTGATAATTGTTCAATCAGTCTATAAATCTCAACCCCAACATCTTAGAGCTTTTTGCTATCCCAACCGTATCTCCCAAAAGATAGAACGCTCCAAAATAAATTTACTTTGGCTTATCTTGGCGATCGCATTTAAATTTTTGTGCATTGGAATTAGAAATAATCCGATGTTTAGTCTGTCTACCATCTACCCGTTCGCACCACATTAAAAACGAAGACCACCTCATTTGCGATCGCACAATTTAATCACTTCCGATTCAAAAATACCAAACTGATCTTGAATTGTATTGAAGCTAGTACGATCTTCCTATGCCGTTTCCACAATGCGATCGATATTTTCTGGAGTTAAATCTGGATTACTCATAAAATCAGCATGACTATCATTTAGGTTCAAATTCCCGTCTCATTTCACAAAAACTTGTGTCACCCTGCCAGTCATGATGGCATTTCTATCAATCAGTTTATTTGAGAACATTGAATACTGGAAAAGATATAACAAATGTATATTTAGACGTTGTATATATTAATATTACAATTAATAACTTTGGATAAATCATTTTGTAATCTATTGGAAAAGGATGGAAGAAAGTAAGAAGCGATCGCAAGAGTTAAGAAAAATTCTCCAAGCAGCAAGCTATGCATACTACATTCTGGATGCGCCCACGCTGGAGGATAGTGTTTACGATCGCTTGTACCGAGAATTACAAGATTTAGAAAATCAATATCCTGATTTAATTACAACCGATAGCCCTACCCAAAGAGTTGGTGAGCGTCCCGCCCTTCAGTTTGATTCCGTCCAACATCATATTCCGTTATATAGCTTAGAAAATGCCTTTAGTCACGAGGATTTACAGGCTTGGGAAGAACGATGCCGCAAGATTTCCGATCTTACATCTTTAGAATATGTATGTGAGTTGAAAATAGATGGCTCCGCTCTAGCATTGACTTACGAACATGGGGTTCTCACGCGCGGCGCAACCAGAGGGGATGGTATTAGTGGCGAAGATATTACTGCCAATATTAGAACAATTCGCTCGATTCCCTTACGGCTTAATTTAGATAATCCTCCCGCCTCGGTAGAAGTCAGAGGAGAAGCTTTCATGGGATTACAGAGCTTCGAGCAGATAAACGAAATGCGATCGCAACAAGGAGAAACACTATTTGCCAATCCCCGCAATGCCACAGCAGGAACCCTCAGACAGCTAGATGCCAAGAAGGTAAGCGATCGCAATTTAGACTTTTTTGCCTATACTCTACATATCTCAAGTAATATCTCAAGTAATATCTCAAGTAATATCTCAAGTAATATCTC
>CAZLKI010000006.1:0-14097 GCA_964560035.1 uncultured Synechococcus sp. | reverse complement strand
GTAATATCTCAAGTAATATCTCAAGTAATATCTCAAGTAATATCTCAAGTAATATCTCAAGTAATATTCCTAACCCTGAAACCGAACAGATTTTTTCGCAATGGGCTTCTTTAGAACTTCTGCAAAAACTAGGCTTTAAGGTCAATCCCAATCGTGAAATTTGTCCAGACTTAGATGGAATTAAGAACTTTTGCGATCGCTGGGCAACTGAAAGATTTAATTTGCCCTACATGACCGATGGCGTTGTGATTAAAATTAATTCTTTAAACGCTCAAGAACAGTTAGGGTTTACCAATAAATTTCCGCGTTGGGCGATCGCTTGGAAATATCCCGCCGCCGAAGTTCCCACCCTTGTTAAATCAATTACCATTCAAGTTGGCAGAACAGGAGCCTTAACTCCAGTCGCAGAGCTAGAACCAGTTTTATTAGCAGGTACAACGGTTTCACGCGCAACTTTACACAATAGCGATCGCCTCCAAGCCTTAAATTTGCATATTGGGGACACGGTAATTGTGCGAAAAGCAGGAGAGATTATTCCGGAAGTTGTACGGGTTTTAGAAGAATTACGTCCTGAATCTGCCCAAAAATTTGTCATGCCTACAGAATGCCCAGAATGCAGCCAGACTGTGATTAAACCTGAAACCGAAGCCGTGACTCGTTGTATTAATCTTAGTTGTCCAGCCATTGTCAGAGGGGCGATCGAGCATTGGGTCAGTCGAGATGCAATGGATATTAATGGAATTGGGGAGAAATTAATCGCTCAGTTAGTAGATCGGGAGTTGGTTAGCAATATCGCCGACCTTTACGATTTAACCATAGAGCAACTTTTGACTTTAGAGAGAATGGGTAAAAAATCTGCCGAAAAAGCCTTAGATGCCATAAATACCTCTAAAACGAAACCTTGGTCGCGGGTTCTATATGGTTTGGGTATTCGTCATGTCGGTAGTTCTAACGCTCAATTATTAACCGATCGCTTTTCTTCGGTAGAGTTACTTGCAGATGCCGATCCAGATGCGATCGCTCAAATCTATGGTGTTGGTATCGAAATCGCCCAAGCTGTTCATCAATGGTTTTTAGTGCCGAGCAATCAAAACTTAATCATCCGACTGCAAAATGCTGGGTTACAGTTTACGGGTATTGCGACCAAACCACCAATTAATTCTGCCTTAAACGGTAAAACTTTTGTAATTACAGGCACGCTCCCCAACCTCAAACGCGATGATGCTAAACGCTTAGTGCAAGAGTCGGGCGGTAAAATTACGGATACGGTTAGTAAAAAAACAAATTATTTGATCGTAGGTGCAGACGCAGGTTCCAAACTAGAAAAGGCTACATCTCTGGGCATTAAATGCTTAGATGAAGCTGAGTTTTTAGAACTAATATCAACTTCTAATCTTTAAGATTTTGAGTTTTCTCCAGCCTTGGGCTTAGTGGGATTCGGAGCTTTGGCGATCGCCAGAAAGTTTAAAGAGTGTCCAGTCATATCATCTCTGACAGATAAATTAATTTAGTTGGGATAGTTCTTCATTAATTTCAGCTAAGTCAAAGGCTTCTGCATCTATACCTTCTGGATAATATTCGATAAACTCACTGTAGTCAGGATGATTAGGGTTCGATAAGGTTTCTAACAACTCCACATACGACCATGATCCTCCACAGTCTTCAGGGGGACAGGCTCTTTTACCTTTAATACAAATTGGATATTTGATTTTTGGATCGGGAGCTAGAATTTTTTCGAGCAGAATTATATGATCCCAACTATCGCCCATATCATAGGTGTAGCGAATCCAACTTTTTTCGTGAGTTAATAGCTGATTAATTTTGACCAAGGATTCATCTCGATCGGGTTCACCAAAATTAAAGAGATCGTCCTCAGGTATTAAGGGCGAGTATGTGGTTTCATTACTTTGAAAGAGATGTAAGTGATAATCTTGCCAAGGCATAACTGCTTGAACGATCAGATGAAGTTCATCTAGTTTTATATTACTTTCTACTAAAATTCTGCGCCAAATCGGTGGACGAATATTTTCTAAAGTAATTTTTAGTTGAAATATGGAGACTGACATTTTTACCATGAGATTCAATCTGAGTTTTGGGTTTTAGCGCACCTGCTCGGATCAATTTTACAATAAGCTAACTCTTTATCTAATCTTTAGCGATCGCATTTAGGCTAATATCAACTTTGAAATTTAACTTTAAGATTAGATATGTTTGATAAAGAAAATAAAGTAGAAAGTACTTCAGGTGCTGATGCTATTGATGTGGCGATCGCTAAGGGTATAGATTTTGACGGTTCGCCTATTTCCCCAGAGCCTTTGGCTTTATACAATCAAGTTATGGCTTTAGAAGCAGGTCGTCAACGCAGTGGAGTTATAAATACCATGCGATCGCGAATTGTCAGAATTGGAGCAAAACATATTCCCCAAGCTGAACTCAATCAAATGTTACTTGATGCCAATTTCAAGCCTTTAAAAGATAAGGAAATCGCCTTTTATTATGGTGCTTAATTGCTAATGGAACTGCCACAGCTATATCAAATTAAAGCCCATCTCGATTTGATCCTTTTAGCACTTGAGGCATTAACTGAAATTACCTCAGAGTCTATGCTGCAAGCGGCAGAAGAGTTAAAACTGCAAAATATTCTTAGCGATCGCCTAGTTTTGTGGAGGTTAAGACAGGCAAATCCTTTACGCAAAGGTAGTAGTGGTAAGGGCAGTAGTGGCAGAAAAAAGTTAGATGTAGACGAGGCAAAGGCGATCGCTTTAATCACTTCTCATATCGCTTCCAAATATCAAACTTCCATTCGTCAGGCTGTAGCTGAATTAGAAAAATGTACGGCAAAAAATACCTCTGCCCACAAGCAAAAAATTTTGGGTGATTACTTAGATCGCTTTCACTCAATGTACGAAGACCGTATGACCGAGCCGACTTCTAACCAAAATCTGGAAAAGTTAGCACTTAAACTACTGATAGATTTATTATTTTATAGCTCTGCAACTGGCTCGCGGCGATTATGGATGTCTTTACTAGAGCAAAGTTTATCTAAATAATATTAGCTTTATCGCCTAAGCAGCTTTACGAATCTCGGTACAATAAGAGGCAACGTTAGACAGCCCAATTGTGATTCCCGCCCGCATACAGACATTAGGGCGCGGAAACCAGAGTTTTTCTTCAGAGTATAAAGTGCCATATTCGGTAATTAGGCTTAAAACGCCATCCTCACCCATGACATAACGACCAACTACTGGGGCTTTTTCGGCATAGCCTTGTTGACGCAATAACTTACCAGATTGAATATTTTCACCTTCAGCGATCGCCACAAGAATTGTCGAACCTTGATGCTTTTCTGAGTCTTTATCCCATTCCATCGAGCCATCCCAAGTTACCTTTGCCCCGCAGAGCGCCTGAGCGGGATCGAAGTCGTATTCCTTGCATAGTTGGGCGACATCCGATGTAGAAGCTTCTAAAAACTCAACTTTAATTTCTGACTTCCCACTTTCTGACTTTTTAATAATGAGGTGATGGCTTGTGCGTTGCGAAGCCCATACCCCCGCTCTAAGCTGAAAAAATTCTGAGATAGTCATAGTAAATTTTTTTTGATGATGCAACTTAATATTAACAGTTTCAGGCTAATTTCCATTGATAATTGATAGTTAATTAAGCGGTCAACTAAATATGAATAATCTTTTTAACCTCTACTAATTACACGCTGATTAATCCTAATTTCAAAAAATGAGAATAACAGTTATTAAGAGTTTGACCTCAGAGCATGAACAATTGAGCTTTAATCTTGAAAGTTTAACCTCGGAATAAGAGCGATCGCACAACAAGAGGATGTCAAAGATAAGCTATTTTTTTCAATCCGAACTAACGTGTTTTTAGCAGTTTTTGCAGTGAGTTGATTAATTAGGACTTGGAGAGTAATCTTTGTAATATAAAAACTTAGCACTTTAATCTTAAGCCTTAAGCGGGGGTTTTTCCTCAAGTAGGATGAGCTTGTCTTAGAATATATGAAGATATGTAAAATTCTATAAAATTCTTTATTATTAACCATTAACAAATGCACCCCTACCCTATGTCCTCCACCACCGAACTTTTCGCAACGGTAAAAGACAATCTAAGCACTCTTACTGCCAACCTTAAGGAGTTAGTAGGGGCAAAGCATCCGATCTTATACGCGGCAGCAGAACATTTATTTGAGGCTAAGGGTAAAGGCTTACGTCCGGCGATCGTGTTGTTAGCATCGCGGGCAACCATGACAGATTGTGATATTACCCCACGGCATCGGCGGTTGGCAGAAATTACCGAGATGATTCACACCGCGAGTCTCGTCCATGACGATGTGATTGATATGGCAGATTTGCGCCGAGGTAACCCTACGGTAAATAGCAGATTTGGCAATCGGGTGGCAGTTTTGGCGGGTGACTTTTTATTCGCTCAGTCTTCTTGGTATTTGGCAAATTTAGATAGCTTAGAAGTTGTAAAGTTGCTGTCTAAGGTGATTGCCGACTTTGCCGAAGGTGAAATTTTGCAGAGTATAACTTGTTTCGATACGGATTTATCTTTAGAAGATTACATTCAAAAAAGTTTTTATAAGACTGCTTCTTTAATTGCAGGTAGTGCAAAAGCGGCGGGGGTATTAAGTGGAGTTAGTGCGATTCAAGCCGAACAACTGTATAACTTTGGTAAGTTTTTTGGAATTGCTTTTCAAATTGTCGATGATATTTTAGACTTTACAGGCTCGACTGAGGCTTTGGGTAAACCTGCGGGTGCTGATTTACAACAAGGTAATTTGACTGCTCCTGTGCTATTTGCCCTAGAGGAAAAACCTCAGCTTAAGATCTTGATCGAACGAGAGTTTATTGAGGTTGGAGATTTGGTACAGGCGATCGCTTTAATTAATGCCAGTGACGGGATTCAACGCTCTAGGGATTTGGCAAAGTCCTATGCAAAACAAGCGGTGACGGCGATCGAGTGGCTGCCTAATTCTCCCCACAAACACGCGCTTCTAGATCTAGTTCCTTACATTCTCGATAGACTTCATTAAACTAATTAATCTATGTATATAGCGATCGCTATTCTGTTTACGCTTTTTTGTTCGTGTGTGGCGATCGCGATTTTTACCAAAAGGCTAGAAGACTCGATTAACTCCGCTCCAGTTTTAACTTTTAATTCTCAAGATCGTCCTTTAGAAGTTTATCCTTCTATTTCTGTAGTCATCCCAGCCTATAACGAAGAAATTAATATTCGTGATTGCGTGCAGGCAGTTCTTGCCAGTGAATATCCCCAAAAAATCGAAGTAATTATCGCTGACGATCGATCTACCGATCGAACCAGAGCGATCGCTGCAGAATTAGCTGAAAAGGATTTCCCAGTAAAATTAGTAGATGTTCCAAATCGACCCACAGATAAAATCTGGCGAGGAAAAAACTGGGCTTGCGCTCAAGGAGCAGAACGAGCCACAGGAGAATATTTACTTTTCATTGATGCCGATGTGAGGTTAGAACCCCAAGCGATCGCCGCATCCATATCTGAAGCCATTAAAACAAAAAGCGATTTATTAAGTTGTGCTCCGCAAATAGTCTGTGGTTGCTTTGCTGAGTGGTTAGTGCAGCCGATCATGATGAGTGCGATCGCCATCGGTTTTGATTACAATGCCGTCAACGATCCTAATGATAAAACTGCTTTTGCGGCGGGGATGTTTATGTTATTTCGTCACGATACCTACAAAAAAATTGGTGGGCATACTGCTGTAGCTTCTGAGCCTGTTGAAGATATAGAATTGGCACGATTAGTCAAAGGGCAAGGCTTAAATTTACGATTTATGTTGGCGATCGCCTTAGTCAAAGTCAGAATGTATCAATCTTTTGCGACTTTATGGGAAGGCTGGACAAAGAATTATTACATGGGTTCTCAAAAAAACTTATTTGGTACGCTCTATTCAGCATTTGTACTTTTACTAATCTTTTTAGTTCCGTGGATAGGAATAATTATTGGGATCTATCTATTTACGACAATTCCTCTAAAAACAGGCTGGGAGATGGGAATTTTATTGTTATCTTTTTCGGCGATCGCTCTACAGTTCAGACTGAGAAAAAGCAGTGCTGAAAAGTTTCAACAACCCTTGCGCTATTGGTGGTTGGGATGGCTGAGTGGCATACTGGTGGCGGGTATTGCAATTACTTCAATTATCAAAACCGAAACAGGCTGGGGCTGGACATGGCGCGGACGTTCTCTAGCATTAAAGAAGTAATTAAATTAGGCGATCGCTACTTCGTTAGAAAGATAGACATCTTGAACGGCATGAAACAGATTTACACCTTCTTCAAAAGGCTTTTGAAAAGTTTTGCGTCCAGAAATTAAGCCCGCTCCACCTGCTCTTTTATTAATGACAGCAGTCCGAACCGCATCCACTAAATCTTTTTTCCCAGATGCCCCTCCAGAATTAATCAAACTAGCGCGACCACAATAACAATTTAAAACTTGATAGCGGGTTAAATCGATGGGATGCTCGGTAGTGAGTTCGGAATAAATACGTTTATCAGTTTTACCATAGCTGCTAATTTCACCGATGACATTATAACCACCATTGTTTTCGGGTAATTTTTGTTTGATGATATCCGCTTCAATCGTTACGCCTAAATGATTCGCTTGTCCGGTTAGATCGGCAGAGAGATGATAATCTTTATCCTGCTTAAAGGCATTGTTGCGAAGATAACACCACAAAATAGTTGCCATTCCATACTCATGTGCCAAAGCGAACGCTTGACTGACTTCTTGAATTTGTCGTGTAGATTGTTCTGAACCAAAATAGATCGTAGCTCCTACTGCGACTGCGCCTAGATTCCAAGCCTGTTCTACCGAAGCAAACATAATCTGATCGAACTGATTGGGATAAGTTAATAACTCATTATGATTGAGCTTGACGATAAAAGGAATTTTATGCGCGTATTGGCGCGAGGTCATTCCTAAAACTCCTAAAGTTGTCGCTACAGCATTGCATCCAGAGGCGATCGCCAGTTTTATAATATTTTCTGGATCGAAGTAAATCGGATTGGGAGCAAAAGAGGCACCTGCGGAATGTTCGATTCCTTGATCGACTGGCAAAATTGAGAGATAACCAGTGTTTGCTAATCTGCCACTCCCATAGAGTTGTTGTAAACTGCGCAGAACTTGAGGAGAGCGATCGGTGTTAACAAAAATGCGGCTAACCCAATCAGAACTGGGCAGATGTAGAAGATCCTTACTAACTTTTGCTTGATAATCGAGAAGGTAAGCGGCTTCGTCTCCTAGCATTGATTCTAAATTAACAGTCATAATTATCCTTTCAGCTTTTAACTTTTGGAAATACAGATTGGCATAGAGATTGGAATTTAGATCCATTTATAGTATATGCACTTTCGATCGCTGTAGATGTATCTCTAATTAATGAATATTGGGTGCATCTCAGGTTTACGAAGATTAAGCGAGGCAGTTGGTTGTATTGTGCAAGCATCAGAGAAGGATTGGAGCTATGAACCATCAGAACTCGATAGTATCTGGTGGGAGTCTCTTTTCTATGAATTAACTTGTGTTATATTTTTGTATAACTAAATGAAAGAATTATGTATAGTACAAATTTACGCAAAGTTGGAGGATCGATCATGTTGGCTGTACCTCCGACTCTTTTAGATATATTGAATCTTCGGGCTGGTGCAACTGTTGGAATTACTATTGAAGATGGAAAAATAGTTGTATCACCCTATGCCAAGCCTCATTACTCTCTGGATGAGTTACTAAAACAATGCGATTCAAATGCTCCATTTACCGATGAGGATCGAGCGTGGATTGATTTAAACCCAGTAGGTAATGAACTGTGAAAAGAGGTGATATTTATTTGGTTTCTCTCGATCCATCTGAAGGACACGAACAGAAAGGTACAAGACCCGTTTTAGTTGTCTCGCCCGACACGTTTAATAATTTAACCAAAGTCCCGATTGTGGTACCAATCACCTCAGGCGGGAATTTTGCTCGAAGTGCGGGTTTTGCTGTTGCTTTAGACGGTACTGATACTAAGACTAAAGGGATAGTGCGCTGCGATCAACCTCGCCCCGTTGACTTATCAGCAAGAAATGCTAAAAAACTTGAGACCGTAACACAAGAATTAATCGATGAGGTACTTGCTAAAATTTCTACTCTATTTAGTTAACCGATTGATTAACCTAGAAAAAATGGCGGCAATTTTGCGATCGCACGGGTTCGATCCCGATCGAATTCTGGAATGGTTTGAATAAGCGAGATATGTTAGAAATACTTTTGGCTTAAAGACTTTTATGACTTCATATTTGCGATCGCTTTTCTCAAGCAGCTAGATGCTGAAAACACTTAAAAAATAATCTATACTAAATGCAATTCTGTTGGGAGATAGAACTATGGTTCTGCTAAATATAAATCCGCCCTCGATTATAGAAGAAGTTGAAGAGATCGTCTTCCCACCTTGTAACTTAGATAGTGACGAGCCGCCATTGGAAACTGATTTTCACCGCGAACAAATCAATGTGTTAATTCGCCTCCTAAAATATTGGTGGAGCGATCGCCCAAATTTTTACATCTCAGGAAATTTAACCGTCTACTATAATCAGCATCAAATTAAAACAAGAGATTTTCGCGGACCTGATATTTTTGTCGTTCTCGATACTGAGAAAAAAGATCGCCGCAGTTGGATGGTTTGGGATGAAGACGGGAAGTATCCTAATCTCGTAATCGAGTTGCTATCAAGTTCGACCGAAAGAGTGGATCGGGGACTGAAAAAGCATTTATATCAGGATGTTTGGCGAGTACCGAATTACTTTTGGTTCCATCCAGAAACTTTGGAATTTCAGGGATTTCACCTAGTTGATGGCAAGTATCAGACGATCGCTCCCAATGATTTAGGATTGCTATGGAGCGATCAGCTTGAGTTATTTTTAGGTATTAATCAGAATCAATTGCGTTGGTTTACAGCCACAGGACAACTAATTCCGTTACCAGAGGAACAGGAACGCTTTGAGAAAAATCAGGAGCGTCAAGCTAAAGAGCAGGAACGCTTTGAGAAAGATCGGGAACGTCAGGCTAAAGAACAAGCTCTACAGAAACTAGAGCAAATGAAGGCAATTTTGCGATCGCAAGGTATCGATCCCGATCGAATTCTGTAGTTGTTTGAGTAAACGATATATATTATAAATTGGTAGCAAGCTCTTTACTTCTTAGGAATAAAAAAATAAGATATTCAAAATCTAATTAAAATTTTAAGATAGCCATCCCTTAAAAGTCTGCCTAAAAGTCTTTAAGAGTAGCAAAATATTTAAGCCAGTAATAATCGCCAAAACCAGCCATGCCAATCTTTTTAACCATTTAGGAATAGCAAATCCTCCCATTTAAAGTCCGATCGCTGGTAAACATATACTAAAGGAACTACGGCAGAAGGAAGTTGCAAACTATAAGATCATTTGACTGATTACGATCGAACTACTGGTACTTGTAATTAGGAATAATATTGGTTGTTAGGTAATATTAGACGGGCGATCGCAAAAATCCCCCAGCTTATTTATATTGTCTAAACGAGATTGTCTAAACAAGCCAGAGGATTAAAGATTTTTTAATTTAGTCTTAATCTGGTTTTTTAATCCAATTTAACGAAGGCTCAAAGTTTTAGGATTATCGCCAATGTGAATTGTGTCTACAAATCTGACAGTTTTAGATTGGCTGGAAATAATCAATGATTCAGTCCGCGCGCCACCGCCAAAATAGCGTACGCCTTCCATTAAAGTTCCAGTTGTAATACCACAGGCAGCAAATAATATATCTTTACCCGATGCTAATTCGTTAGCATTGTAAACTTTGTCTGGATCTTCAATGCCCATAGATTTTAGACGAGCAACATTACTTTCTTTGCTTTCGCCAATTAAGCCTGTTTGCACGATCGCAGGATCGTAGATTAATTGCCCTTGGAAATGTCCGCCCAAGCAACGTAAAGCCGCCGCCGAAATCACACCTTCAGGTGCAGCCCCGATTCCCATGAGCGCGTGAATATTAGTACCTTGAAAAGCGCAAGAAATAGCCGCCGAGACATCACCATCGCTGATCAAGCGCACTCTAGCACCTGCCAACCGAATTTCGGCAATTAGATCTTTGTGACGGGGACGATCCATAACCACAACTACCAATTCTTCTACAGCCCGTTCCATACAGTCAGATAAAATCTTGAGGTTTTCGGTTGCAGATTTACGAATATCCACATGACCAGCCGCCACCGCAGGAGCAGCTAACTTATTCATGTAAAAGTCGGGAGCCGCAAATAATCCGCCTTTTTCAGAAATTGCCAGCACCGCCATCGAGCCGTTTTGTCCGTAAGCTACGAGGTTTGTGCCTTCGCAAGGATCGACCGCAATGTCTATTTCTTGAAGCTCGTCAATCGTACAAAAATCCGCAGCATTAGGTTGGGTACAAATTCCTACTTCTTCACCGATATATAGCATTGGGGCATCGTCACGTTCACCTTCACCAATCACAATTCTGCCGCGCATATGGATCTTGTTCATGCGTTTGCGCATTGCTTCTACAGCTACTTCATCGGCGGTGTTTTTGTCACCTTTACCCATCCAACGGGCAGAGGCGATCGCAGCTTGCTCTACAACCTCAATAATTTCTAAGCTGATTGTGTTATCCATATTCTTAAATAATGTTGACAAGTGAATTATTTAAGTTTACAAGTCCATGCGATCGCCTAACTAGAATATCTCTAAATGTTAAGCGTCCTAATATTTGCAAACTATCTTTATAGATATTTATAGATATTTGGAGACATTTGGAGATAAGTAGCCAACTAAAACTTTGGGCAAAGGATATTCAATCCATATCGGTTAAACTTTCAATTAAACTGTTTGCAGCCACAATCTACTAAAAATCAACTAAAAACCTGCTAAAAATAGATTTTGGTAATATAGTTTTAATGTGAAATCAACTTACTCGTCTTAAATTACCTATGCTTAGCCTCTTCCTAGAATGTCTTCATAGTAGCGATCGCCCTGTAATTGTGTTTGATGGCGCAATGGGAACTAATTTACAACTCCAGAACCTGACAGCAGAGGACTTTGGCGGGGCTGAATACGAAGGTTGTAACGAATATTTGGTAATTACAAAACCCGAAGCGATCACTAAAGTTCACCGAGATTTCTTGGCAGCAGGGGCAGACGTAATTGAAACCGATACTTTTGGTGGGACTTCGATTGTTTTGGCTGAGTACGATTTGGGCGATCGCGCTTATGAATTAAGTAAAAAAGCCTCAGAATTAGCAAAATCCATCACAGCCGAATTTTCCACACCCGAAAAACCTCGATTTGTGGCGGGTTCGATTGGTCCTACTTCAAAGCTACCAACTTTACTAAATATTGACTTTGATAATATGAAGCACTCCTATATGGAGCAGGTAGAGGGTTTGATTGATGGTGGTGTAGATTTACTTTTAGTGGAAACCTGTCAAGATATTCTGCAAATCAAAGTTACCCTGAGTGCGATCGAGGAAGTATTCCAAAAACGGGGAATCAGATTACCGTTAATGGTATCCGTGACGATGGAACTTCAAGGTAAAATGCTCGTAGGCACCGAGATTAATGCTGTAGCAACCGTTCTAGAACCATATAACATTGATATTTTGGGCTTAAATTGTGGTACGGGTCCCGATAGGATGACCGAGCATATAAAGTATTTGTGCGAAAATTCTAAATTTGTCGTATCTTGCGTTCCCAATGCTGGCTTGCCTGAAAATGTTGGCGGTCAGGCATTTTATAAACTCAACCCCGAAGGCTTAAAAGAACATCTATCCTACTTTGTCCAAGATTTAGGTGTGCAGATAATTGGGGGTTGTTGTGGTACTCGTCCCGAACATATTCAGGCTTTATCCGAACTATCTCGCGAGCTTAAACCCAAGGTGCGATCGCCTCAAATAACTCCTGCTGCTGCTTCTATCTACAGTTCTCAGCCCTACACCCAAGATAATTCCTTTTTAATTATTGGCGAACGCTTAAATGCCAGTGGTTCTAAGAAATGTCGAGATTTGTTGAATGCCGAAGATTGGGATGGTCTTGTCGCTTTAGGGCGATCGCAGGTTAAAGAAGGAGCACACATATTAGATGTAAATGTGGACTATGTAGGACGGGATGGGGTGCGAGATATGCACGAACTGGTGTCCCGCCTAGTTACCAATATCACGATTCCGTTGATGCTAGATTCTACCGAATGGGAAAAAATGGAAGCGGGCTTAAAACTCGCGGGGGGCAAGTGCTTGCTGAACTCTACCAACTATGAAGATGGCGAGCCGAGATTTTGTAAAGTCTTAGAATTAGTTAAAACCTATGGTGCTGGCGTAATTATCGGAACCATCGATGAAGATGGCATGGCTAGAACTGCGGATAAAAAATTTGAAATTGCCCAAAGAGCTTATAACCAAGCAACTCAACAATTCGGACTAGCACCGTATGAAATCTTTTTTGATACTCTAGCTCTTCCTATTTCTACTGGAATTGCAGAGGATCGCAGAAACGCGGCAGAAACCATCGAAGCAAATCGTAGAATCAAAGCCGCAATGCCCGATTGTCATATTATCTTAGGAGTTTCTAATATCTCCTTTGGTTTAAATCCAGCTTCTCGGATGGTATTAAATTCGGTATTTCTTCACGAAGCTCAAAAAGCGGGAATGGATACGGCGATCGTCAATGCCAGTAAGATTCTCCCTCTCAACCGTATCGATCCGAAAGAATTGGAAGTGGCTCGGCAGTTAGTTTATGATGAGCGTAAATTTGAAGGTGATATATGTACTTACGATCCCTTAGGAGAATTTACTACACTTTTTGAAGGCGTTACGACTAAAAGAGATAAATCTCAAGATGATAATTTACCTATAGAAGAGAAGCTAAAAAGACATATCATTGATGGCGATCGCCTTGGTTTAGATAATCACTTGTCAGAAGCTTTAAAACTTCATCCTCCTTTGAATATTATCAATGAATTCCTTTTAGATGGCATGAAGGTAGTAGGAGAATTATTCGGTTCGGGGCAGATGCAGCTTCCCTTTGTGTTACAGTCAGCTGAAACGATGAAGTCGGCTGTCGCATACCTAGAGCAGTTTATGGATAAAGTCGAAGGTTCTAATAGAGGTGTATTTTTAATTGCTACGGTTAAAGGTGATGTTCACGATATTGGCAAGAACTTAGTAGATATTATTCTTTCTAATAATGGTTATAAAGTTGTAAATATCGGTATCAAGCAATCCGTAGATAATATCATTGAAGCTTACGAAGAACATAAAGCTGACTGTATTGCTATGAGTGGACTATTGGTAAAATCAACTGCTTTCATGAAAGAAAACTTAGCCGAATTTAACAAGCGCGGTATCATGGTTCCCGTAATTCTTGGCGGTGCAGCCCTCACTCCCAAATTCGTCCATGAAGATTGCCAAAATGCCTACCACGGCAAAGTAATTTACGGTCGAGATGCTTTCTCTGACTTGAATTTCATGGACGACTATATGCCTGCCAAAATAGCAGGTGAGTGGGACGATCGCACTGGCTTCTTAAATGGCAAATCTGGGATTAACGATATGTTTAGGATGCCTAAAAAAGTCGAACAGATCGAAGAAGAATCCAGTACCGAAGTCATCCCCCTCATCGAAGATACCAACCGTTCTGAGACCGTCTCAGATGATATTCCGAGAGCTACGCCTCCGTTCTGGGGAACGCAAATTATCAAGAATGTTCCTCTAGAAGAGTTATTCGCTTATTTAGATGTGAATGCTCTATTCGGGACTCAATGGCAATTCCGTAAGCCTAAAGAACAATCTCGTGTTGAATATGATGCTTTCTTAGCTGAAAAAGCCTATCCTGTCTTGGAATATTGGAAAAAGCGGATTCTAGAAGAGAATTTATTAGAACCAGTTTCTGTATATGGTTACTTTCCCGTGCAAGTTGTCGGTAATGACGTAATTATTTACAGCCTTGGCGATCGCACTCAAGAGATAAGTTCATTTAAGTTTCCCCGCCAGCGATCGCTCCGCAGATTGTGTATAGCTGACTTTTATGCGAC
>CAZLKI010000005.1:11099-28595 GCA_964560035.1 uncultured Synechococcus sp. | reverse complement strand
AGTCACGGGGAGTGATGTGATTACGAGAATTACGCCTTAAATCCATCTATGCCCAAGCATCTAACTCATTGAGAATATGCCGAGCGATCGCCAAAATCCGATCCCGCCTGACTTCAAAATTAGCAGCAATAGTAATAAAACTAATACCCGCCACAATTCCGATCGCCCAGAGCAAGAATCCATACTGCGACACCAGCAGAACCGCCTGATTGAGAACTAATAATATAAAGGTGATGGTACCGATAAAAAGATAAGCTCTAACTCTCAGGATCAAGCCCGCGATCGCAAATGCCATACTCAATCCCCAAGTAATCAATGCCATCTGCACATCGCTCAAG
Organism: uncultured Synechococcus sp.; assembly: GCA_964560035.1. Taxonomy (GTDB): domain Bacteria; phylum Cyanobacteriota; class Cyanobacteriia; order Pseudanabaenales; family Pseudanabaenaceae; genus PCC-7502. The sequence continues at coordinate 28,257 of CAZLKI010000005.1, read as the reverse complement.
GCATAAACAAAGGCAATTAGACAAAGGCTGCCAATGGCAAGACTGCGGAGAATATGGTTTATATCTCTATTCGGATTCTGCCCTGAATCATTCGCATCGTATTTTAAGCTCGGCTCCACATGAGAAAAATATATTATAGAAGAACAGATTATACAGGCAGATGTAAAGCTTTGAACGTAGGTGTAGTCAGCAATAAAACGGAAACTAATCCATGCTAAAAACCACACGCTTAGATAAGTTAAGCGAATTTGACGATTAACTAGAGCGCGAACAGCGTAGAAGATCGCCAGAATTAATAAACTGGGAGTGGCGATCGCTTTAACATCAGATATTGTGTAAAATACGATAAACAAAAGTGGTAAGACCATAGCAGAACGGAACCAAGGACGAGGAGACCAGCCCCAAGCCCTCCAAGGGATGAGAAAAAATATTGTAGCAACACCACTAGCGATCGCCGCACTATAAGGAATCAAGATATTTTGATTTAACCAAAAATTAGGACTGGCATATCCAAACTGATAAACTGTACCGAGAATTCCCATCGCAATTCCCACATAAACCCAACCTTCAGCCGTAGCATCAGATTTGCGCCCTTGAGTGAGAGCATATATCATTAGAGCGATCGCCAAGCCCACACCGATCGCCCCGCCCATGGGAGAAGGAGAAAAAAGGCTACCTACCAATAGCAGTGATGCACTTATTAACCAATGGAGATGAGCAAAAGTATTAATTTCTTGGGAAGAGAGTTTGAGATAAGGCATTATCCATCGGGAGCAGACTTGATAAGTATAGGCGATCGCCCCGCCCAAAACTCCCAAAATAACCATCCCATCACCCAAGTTATCTCCTCTATTTGCTGCGATCATCTGATAAAATAGGAGCTCGTAAGCTCCAAAAGTTATGCCCAACAAAGAGATATAGGTGAGAAATTTAATTGGTCTATCACTTCTCCGACCGATTCCGATTCCGACTAAAGCCGCACTGAGCGTAAAGAAACCTGTAGAATCGCTAAATGTACCGAGCCTTAATAATGTTCCGATCGCTACATAAATTAAAGGGATCAGATTCCAACTGAGCGGATATCGATTTTGTCCTGTGCTTTGTCCCGTAATTTGTCCCGTAATTTGTCCAGTGTGCCACCAATCACCCAATAATTGAGTAATCAATCCCAGTCCAAGATTAGCGATCGCCAGTTGAATCACCGAGCCATTATAGCCGCTATTATTCAGTGCGATCGCCCCTGCTACTATAAGTTCTATGCCCCAAGCAATTCCCCATTCCGTCCAAAATACTGGTTTCTGCCAAACTCGATAGACTAACCCTACTGTAATCAAAACCGAACTCAAAAACAGATTAGCGAATAATTCACGGGAGCTATCTCCATTCCAAAAGGCGATCGCAGAGAAATTAGAGAACACTGAGAATGCCAAATAAGTTTGAAGTAAGAGGATAAATGTAGAAAGAAAAACCGCCCACAGATCGAATGCTTGGGAATAGGCATTATTAAGCGATAGATTCGGATTTACAACTTGGCGGAGAGAGCTATCTCGAACAGAATCGTAACGATATTTAAGCCAATGACTGAGCATAAATAATAAAATAACGCTGAAAACTATACCGTTAATGCTAATGCTGAGTTGAGCGATCGCCCCAGTATTTTCCTTTATTTGCCACAGACTAAAACCAATAAATAACAAGCTAAAACCAGTCGTAGTCAGAGTTGTAAATAAGTTAATCAAACGACGGGTATTCACTAACATCATCAAAACTGCCAGTCCCAACCCAATTAGGCGTGTACCGTCATCCCAAGTCAGCAATTGCCCGATATATAAACCCACAATGCTAAATTCAGTTGCTTTAGCCTGAGCCTTAAATGATTTCTGCGTTCCTAAAAAGCCCAGAGTTAAGGGTGCGATCGCCCAAATTAATCCGATTAAATGATCATAGCTCTCATTAGTTGATATCTCACTAATTGGCAATAGTGACAGAGTAGGCAAGGTGGCGATCGCCAAGAAATAACTAAGACCAGATAGACATAAACCCAATTGCCAACAGCTATTCCGCCAAATCTGCTTATTAGCTAACTGTACGCTTAGATCCTGATGCAAATCTTGGTGAGAAGCACGAGCGGAAGCTAGATCCAGCCCCCAAGTTACACCCCATTCTGCCAGCGCAATCATCAGGCAAATTACCGCCCAAGATCCACTTGTCAAGCGCGGAAAACTATAATTAACACCCGAAGCGATCGCGCCCAAACTGACAAGATGGGTTGTATAGATTAAAAACTGAAGATTACTGCTAGGCGATCGCCGAACTAAGACAAACCCTAAAATCAGCGCGCTCAAACTCAGATTGATCAAACGGGTAAAGGGATAGGCAAAACTCAAAACCGAGAGAAAAGCTCCAAATCCCAAAGCCAGATGTTCGCTTCGTAAGGCTAGAGCATATTGGCGATCGCGGCGATAGATAATGGCAAATCCTATAGCCAGCAGCAGATATGGAAATGAGACGACTCCAATAATGGCAGACGAAGCATCAGTTTGGAAAAATGCCGTAATTCTCGCCCACCCTTCAGTTCCTTCCCACCATGCATCGGGAATCAGACGAACGAATAGCCACAGTATTTGCAGTCCCCAAAAAAATAATTTTGTCAGCTCGTTAGGACTTTTATTTTCATGTAAGCGATCGCCAATTAACCAAGCAATTAATAAACTCACGGCGATCGCCTGCCAAGGGAAAGAATCCCAAACCGCCGTAAACCAGCCTAATGCCAATAAAACCCTTCCTAATCTCGCTTCAAATACTGAAGAGTTCTCATCTAAATTCTGATTAAATGAATTCTCATTTGATGTTTTTAATTGAGCATCTGCGAATTCCCCATTTTGGAGATGACTGACCTGACGATCCATTTGGCATAAAACCCAACCGCAAATTCCGATCGCTAAACCCAAAGCAAAAACTGAAACATTCCCGAATAACAATGCCCTCGCCACCAATAACATCGTGCCACAGATACCGATAATTCTCGTAAGCGGAAAAGGGGAAATACCAGATCGATTTGATTTCTGTTTTATCTTCCGATAACGATTAAAAAATGTAGCTGTAGCGATACCACCGATCCCTATATAAACTGCAACCAGAGGATAACCTGTAAATCCCCAGCCTAAATGCGTCCAAGCAAGTAACAAAATCGCGATCGCCGTCAGTGGATCTAAGCGAGGATTATTTTGACGATCGGAACTAGAACTAATAGAGGAAGTCTGTAATAGAAAAATCGTAATCCCAGATAGAACTAAGCCCGCGATCGCCCCCAAACCAATTCCCATTGCACTATCTAGCAACCCCAAGCCATCGATCGCCCAAAAATTCGCAGGTACGAGCAATAGCGTCACCAGTTGTAAAGTTCGTGTTGTTAAGCGGAGGCGATCGCTTTTAGTAGTAATAAAACTCACACCTAAAAAGCCCAAAGTGTAAGCAAATAAAATCAGATATTGTCCAACACTAGAGAAGTTTTGCCACTGACTCGCTGCTAATAATCCTGAAGAAACAACAGTGAGAAATACACCTAAAAATAGCAACCACAAAGTACTAAATTCTGAAAATAATGCCTGTAACATTTGGGTCGGTGCCGAAGATTGGGCGGGCGATCTTAGTTTTGGTAGGGGTGAAGCCACAGGAATTTGGTTGAGATCTAGTTCGGGTAAGGTAGTTTGTTTATTAGTTCCGACTCTACTTTTTACTGAAATATAATCTGGCAGTTGCGAACTCAAATGATTCTTACAAATATTTCGTACCTGTTTATCATTGAGCAAGCCCAGTTCTAACCAGTCCGTTATGCCTGCAAAAAGTTCAATATTTTTATCTTTATAAATGGTCAGAATAATCTCGCGATCGGGTTGCTCCTGTGGAAAGCTCCGCCAAGATAGATTAGAAATTAGCCCCAAACTAAACCATCGATCTAATCCTTGCAGCACGATCGCGTGGGGAAGCGGCAATCTAAGCGTAATTTGAAAATATTTTGATTCCTGCATAACCTGCACCACTAATATTCCAGAGTTTATAGAGATCTGTTTGTCTTTGATTATCTAGCGATCGCCTGTCCAGATCGATCGAGGTCTGTGACACTTTTTAAACTGGTTGAGGCAACATAAACCAAATAAATAACTGAATTACTACTAACGGCATTAATAAGGTTTAAAGTGTAATTGATAGGGTTCAAAGCGGCGTTGATGAGGTAAAAAGCGTCATCGGCGAGGTTTTAAACGGTAATTAGAAACTTAAGTTAACTATAATTGGCGATCGCTTATCCGATATCTAGCTAAAATCTGGACAGCATAAACCCAAACCTTATCTTTTCCTTAAAAACCACTTCTTCAAGTCCCAATTAGGGCATTCTTAAGATGAAAGCAGAAAAAGATTAAAGAAAATTATGCTAATTAAACGCCGTCAAGCTACATATCTAATATTTGGGGCGATAGGACTAAGCCTGAATGCTTGTACTAATCTGGAGCAACCGCCCACTTCCACAAATAATCCTACCACACCAGTATCTTTATATGGGGCTGGGGCATCTTTTCCTGCGCCGCTCTATCAACGTTGGTTTGCCGAATACAATAAACTTTATCCCAATGTCGAAATCAGTTATCAATCTATCGGTTCGGCTGCGGGGGTAAATCAATTTATCTCTCAGACCGTGGATTTTGGAGCCAGCGATTTGGCAATGACCGAGGCAGAAATGGCACAGGTTCCTAAAGAAAAGGGAGCGATCTTACTTCCCATGACCGCAGGCAGTATTGTCTTAGCGTATAACCTCGCAGGGGCAATGGAATTGAAGCTTTCCCGCCAAGCATATACCGATATCTTTTTAGGCAAAATTAAAAAATGGAACGATCCCGCGATCGCCGCACTCAATCCCAATATTAAACTCCCAAATGCGGAAATTATCGTAATCTATCGGGCTGATGGTAGTGGAACTACAGGCTTATTTACCAAGCATCTCAGTGCAATTAGTCCTGAATGGAAAACTAAGGTAGGAGAAGGTAAATCGGTGAAGTTTCCAGTTGGTTCGGGGGCAAAGGGTAATGAAGGCGTAACTGCTCAAATCTTACAAACTCCCAATGCGATCGCCTATATAGAATATGTTTATGCCAAAGAGAATAAACTAACATCCGCCTCCCTTGAGAATAAATCTGGCAAATACATTTTAGCGACCCCAGAATCAGTCATAAAGTCGATTGCAACCATTGAACTCGGAGAAAATCTTATCGCATTTGCACCCGATCCCGCAGGTGATCAATCCTATCCCATTGCCAGTTATTCTTGGCTTTTAGCCTATGTCAAGTATGAAAAACCCGAACAGGCAGAAGCTTTAAAAACCGTCTTAAAATGGGCGATCGCCGATGGACAAAAATTCAGTCAAGAACTAGGTTATGTGCCTTTACCCGAATCAGTAGTCAAAAAAGTCGAGGAAGCGATCGCTAAAATCAACTAAGCTAGGCTTCTCTAGGAACGGGGAGCAAACATAATTACCAAAACCCCTAATAGGGCAAACCATCCTCCCAACCAATCATAGCGATCGGGAGTTATACCCTCGACTCCCCAACCCCAAAAAATTGACAGCACTATAAAAACACCTCCATAGGCAGCGTATGCCCGTCCAAAGTTTACAGTCTGCAGAGTTGGGATCGCCGCATAAATCGCCAGTATAACCGTGCCAATTACAGCCAGCCAAAAACTTTTCCCTTCTCGTAGCCACAACCAGAAGAGATAAACACCGCCAATTTCACAGACTCCAGCTACTAGAAATAAAGCCAAAGACTTAAGGACATCAACCATTATTTTTCCTGATTAAGCTTGGGGAATAGGTAAGTCAAGCTAAGTTTAGTTTGATTTAATACAATTCAATTTTTGCAAAAATATTAATCTGGGATTTATTGTTGTTTGTTATTAAATTCTCGTGTTCAAGAGCGAAACTTTTCATATGCGATCGCTCATTCAATTTAGTATTAAGTCCAAGCTAATAGCGATGTTGTTGGTGGTCAGTAGCAGTTCAATTATAGTTACAGCCTACATCGGTTATCAAAGTGGTGAATCTAACCTTACCAGCCGAGTTTTTAAGCAACTAACTAGCGTGCGAGCGTCTAAGGCATATCAAATTGAATCTTATTTTAAAACTCTACGCAATCATATTCAGACCATAGGCGATAACCCGACAACAATCGCGGCACTCCAAGAATTTGACCTTAATTATCGGTTACTTGAGGTTAAACCAATCACTACTCCTGATAAGCTGCCAGATAGATATGAGCCAAAGCTAACAGAATACTATCGCAATCAATTTCTACCGCGACTATCCAAGGCAGAACAAGGAACTTCGATGCTGGATTTCTTTAAGCCTAAGAACTTTGCGTCTCGCTATCTTCAGTATCATTACATTGCTGCTAACTCCAATCCAGTTAGCAAGAAACACATACTTAACAAGCCCAAAGATGGAAGTTCCTATAGTGTCGTTCATGCTAAATTTCATCCAATTTTTAGAAGCATTATTGAAAAATTTGGTTACTACGATCTATTCCTAATTAATCCTGAAGGTCAAATTGTTTACACAGTTTATAAAGAGACAGATTTCGCAACTAATTTAAATCAAGGTGCCTATAATGAGACTAATTTAGCCAGATTAGTCACCCAAGTTCGTCAGGAAAAACAAAAAGATTACGCACGGCTTATTGACTTTGAGGCTTACACTCCTTCCTATGGTGCACCTGCGGCATTTATTGCTACTCCAATTTTTAATGGCTCGGAATTCATTGGAGTTTTAGCAGTCCAAATTCCCGTTAACGAAGTAAATAATGTCATGACTGGTAATCGGAATTGGGAAAGTGATGGTTTGGGTAAGAGTGGAGAGACCTATTTGGTGGGGAAAGATTATCTCATGCGTTCCGTTTCCAGGTTTTTAGTCGAAAGTCCGAAAGAGTACTTAGAAACCCTGCGATCGCTAAATGTAAGTGAAAAAAACCTCGATCGGATTAAACAATATGAGACTTCTATATTAGAGCAAAAAGTAGAAACCGATGGAGCTAGAGAGGCTTTGGCGGGTAAGCAAGGCACTAAAATTATTAATGATTATCGTAATATTCCTGTTCTGAGTTCCTACGCACCACTTAATATTGACGAACTTAATTGGGTGATCATGTCGGAAATCGATTTAGCTGAAGCATACGAACCGATTTATTCTTTTGAACGGCAGTTATTAATTTCCGCGACAATTCTGATGTCAGTTGTGACTCTATTAGCGATGGGATTAGCTTATCTATTTGTCAAACCGATCGCACAATTGATTGCGGGGGCGCGCCGAGTAGAGGCTGGAAATATGGATGCGATCGCCCAATTAGATACTCATTTAGATACTGGAGATGAGTTTGGTGAACTGGCAAAATCCTTTGATGATATTGTGAATAGCCTCAGAACCCAGACAGATTTAGTCGAAGCCAAGAATTTGGAAAACGAACAATTGCTTTTAAGTATCTTTCCCACGGCGATCGCCAAACGGTTAAAACGAGGTGAAAAGAATATTGCCGAAGGCGTATCCAATGTGGCGGTTTTATATTCAGAACTAATGGGATTTGGCAAGTTATCGGCATCCCTCTCCGATCGGCAGATTGTCGGAGTTTTGAACGATTTAGTTAGTAGCTTTGATGAGGTTAGCGAACGCTATGGTATGGAAAAAATTAAAACGATTGGCGATCGCTACATGGCTGTCTGTGGGCTGTCTTTACCTTACTTAGATCACGATAAACGGGCGATCGACTTTGCCTTAGAGATGCTGGTGATCGTCCGCAGATTTAATCATGAGAGAGGATTACAGCTGAATGCCCAGCTCAGTATTCGCATCGGCATCAGTTCGGGAGATGTGGTAACAGGAATTGTAGGTAAACAAAGGCTTATATATGATGTGTGGGGCGAAACTGTCAATGCCGCTAATGCTCTGATGATTGCTTGTCCGATCGGGGCGATTTTAGTTTCAGCAAATGTCTATCACCGTTTGGAAGACCTCTATGATTTTGAACCCGTAGGAGGAACGGCAGAAAGCAATGGCAAAGCGAATCTAGTTCCCCTTGGCACGATCGCGTGGTGCTTAAAAAGTATTCAACAGCCTGCCCGAACTGACATTTACTAATTATTCCTAACTGAGAACGAGATTCGATCATGAGTACAATTTTGAGTAGCAATATCCTAATCTGGGCGATCGCCTTAATTATTGGGTTCCCTTTACTGGTAATTATTCTGGGTGAGATCGTTCACAGCCTCCAAAAAAGAGGAAAACCTTTAGCTGCAACCCTACAGGTAATTCGCAACCTAGTATTACCTGTTTTAGTTTTTCTCTTATTTACCCAACATATTCTGCAATTACCTCCCAGTGACGAACGCTTGCGCAGTATTCAAACGCTTTTATGGATTTGCATAATTCATGCGGCATTGTCATTACTAAATACTGTCTTATTTGAACAGGCAAAAGCCGATACTTGGCGGTCAAAGGTACCTAAGCTTCTCATCGATCTTTCACGGTTATTTTTAGTGTTGTTGGGGACGGCGATCGTCTTAGCAACGGTTTGGAAAGCGGACTTAGCAGGATTAGTGACTGCACTTGGTGTAAGTTCCATTGTCATCGGTTTGGCATTACAAGATACCCTCGGTAGTGTGATGTCTGGGATTGCTTTGCTATTTGAACAGCCTTTTTCCGTGGGCGATTGGTTGCGAGTTGGTAATTTAGTGGGGCAAGTTATAGATATTAACTGGCGATCGGTGCGATTAATTACCCTAGAGAAGGAAATGGTGATTATTCCCCATAAAGTAATTGGAGCGGAGGTAATTCGTAACTTTAGCCGACCCCAAAAGATTCATGCCGAACGGATTCAAATTGGTTTTTCCTATAAAAATCCTCCGAACCTAGCTAAATATGTGTTGCGGACTACAGCTTTAGAAACTCAAGGCATTCTACTTAATCCCGAACCACATATTTTTACGCTCAGTTATGATGATTCGGCAATTACCTACGAGGTTAAATTTTTTATTGAAGATTATGCCGACTTAGAAGAAATTCGCGATCGCTTTATGACCAGAGTTTGGTATGCCGCCCAGCGCAACGATCTGAGTATTCCCTTTCCCATTCGTACTCTTTATCATTTTCACGGGCCGACTTCTCGCGCTGAGGGTTCTAAGAAATTTGCCGAAAGCCTCCAATCTATTCCATCCTTTGTGCCGTTAGAAAAATCTGAAAATCCCCAAATGCGATCGCCAGATATTACCCTTCAACATTTTGGCGCAGGCGAGAAAGTGATGCAGCAGGGCTATGCCAGTAACGCTCTGTATATAGTAATTGCCGGACAAGCGGTAATGTCAGTAAAGGATAAGTACGGACAAGAGCACGAAGTTTTACCGATCAAAGCGGGTGAATTTTTTGGAGAAATGACTTTATTTTCGGGAGAGCCCAGCACTATTTCGGTGACGGCGATCGAAGATTTGGAATTGATGATGATCTCTGCCAGCGAAGTCAATCAAATGATCGATCGCCAACCTAGTTTTTCCCGCGAGATCAGCCAAGTCCTAGAGATTCGCCGCCGCGCAGTTCAATCTTTAAAGCAGGAAACTTTTACGGGAATTTAATAATCATATGCATCCTACAATCATTCTGGGATAACAAGCCTATACTTCATCCGAGTTAAATCTGTGAGATCGATTTATGAAAGACAATTGCCTCTAAGTTTGACAAATCGCTCCCCATGGATACCTTCACGGTCAAACGACTGAATTGAGCTTTAGACAATAACTTTTGCTAACAACCAAGAAAATCACGATTTTGTCGCTCCAATGATTTAGTAGATTACTCTTATTTCATAACCAAAATTCGATCGTATTCGGCATGTAAGCCTATCCAAAACCATACAATCTTATCTTCTTCTACCTTCATAACTCCCAATGCTCCCCATCCAATTCCGATTCGGACAGACCAAATATTTTCCTTGAACTTGACTTGATAAATTCAAGGCTACGATGAAACGGATTCTCTTTCCAAAGTTCATAGTTCTTCTTAGCAGTTTCTTTAATCCGCTGTGGTAGTCGAACCAATAGCTTTTGCAAGTCTCTAGTTCTGGATGACTTCATTACTCCTCACCAAAGCCCTTTTTTTCAGTCTTACCTTCACGATCTGCAATCAATGCAGATTGAGCCATTTTTTGGAGGATACTTATATCAATATCTTCTCTTGATAAGGTTTCCTGCCAACATAGTTCGTTCTGAATATCTTCTAACAAATATTGAGCAAGTTCGTCTTGAAGATAATCCGAAAGTTTTTGAGCTTCACTGAATGCTGTTTCTAGTAATTTAGTCATAGACTTCACTTTGGCTTTGTGAATACAGTCCATGATACCGCTTTTCTGGCGTTGCACATTTGAAAGATCGAAAACCAGTTGGGCATATGCTAGCCAATAAGTTAAATATTAAAATCATCCTTCTGTCGTACAATGCCAACAGAGGCGATCGCGGAGAAGTTAAGTACATAATTGTAATTAGGTTTAAAGCTTAAAGTTTTAATTTTTGCTGGCTTGTCTGTATTTGATTAAATGTGTTAAAAAGCACAATCTCGATCGTGACTTTAAGTGTATTAATAGAATGGTTATTTAAAATTAAACATCAGTCTCTAGGGTTCCGATTTGCATCAATTTGGATGTAAGTTCAATTGCTGGTCCGAGAGAGGCAACTATTCAGAAGCTATTTAGCTTTAAAGATAGTCACACGGAGGGATAAAAGCCCGGGAGAGTCAAACAGCAAACTCAATGGCGAGCACTGTTCAGGACTTTTCTGGGCTTTCGCTTTTGCAGTTATGCTCTTAAGCTGGGTTCTTAATAAATGTATCTTTAGGGAGGATATTATGATTGCAAAACCGTCTATCAATTTTGATTCATCATTAATAATTTGGGATGAAATAATTCCGGGTGGAACCTATTGGGCTCGGATTATTAAAAAAGGAACTACACTACGGATTTCTGCCCCAGAAGGATCGAGAGGTATTTCTTTTCTTTGTTATAACGCTGATAATGCGATCGAACGATACAATGCTGCGGACACTGCTAAGATTCAGTTTAATGCTTTCTTAAAAAAAGGGAAGTTATTATATTCAGATATGGGAAGGGTTTTATTCTCGATTACCGAAGATACCTGTGGAAATCACGATACTTTGTCGGGCTGTAGTAATGTGATGACTAATTCGGCTAAATATGGAGAAGAGAGTTTTTATCGTAGTTCTCGTGATAATTTTTTACTAGCATTGGCAAAACGGAATATGGGAAAGCGAGATGTTATGCCGAATGTGAATTGGTTCGCTCATGTTGCTGTTGATGGCAGTGGAAACTTAGTTTGGGCTGAAAAAGTAGCAGAAGCTGGAAATTTTATTGATTTGCGGGCAGAAATGAATGTATTAGCAGTGATTTCTAATACCCCTCACGTTCTCGATCCCATTGCTACATACGATCCAAAACCGATTCAAGTTACAGTTTGGAATTCTCCTATTCCTGAAGGTAACGATCGCTGTCGTAATAGCTGTCCAGAGGCAATTCGAGGATTTCAAAATACCGATGCTTATTTTGAGGAATTATCAGTTCTAGCCCATTAGTTTTTTGAATACAGAAGAATATACAGATTCAATATAAACATTATTACATTTGGAGAATTTAGACTATGTTGGCAAGCACCGTTGAAATTAATGCGCTTGATCGCCTCGATCCACAGGCAGCAATTTACGATCGCGTACTTCCCGCGCGCCGTCCTTGGATGCAATTGATTAAAAAAGGACAAACCTTGAGAATTATCGATTTGGGTGGCAATCAAGCGGTAGATGTGTTGATTTATAATGCGGCTGATACGAGCGATCGCTATAGTGCGCCAGATACGATTAGGATGCAAGGAAATATATTTATCACGACAGGGACAAAGCTCTATTCCAGTGATGGTAATGTGTTGATGACAGTTTTGAATGATACTTGCGGTAAGCACGATACTTCGGGTGGAGCTTGCAGTCGAGAGAGTAATTCTGTGCGCTATGGATTGGATAAGAAATGGCTTCATGCCTGTGTGGAAAATTATCTATATGCACTAAAGGATTACGGTATGGGTAAACAGGATTTGGTGAGTAACATCAATTTCTTTATGAATGTACCGATTAGCGAAGATGGAACTTTACAGATTGTCGATGGAATTTCTGATATAGGCAGCACGGTCGATCTAAGGGCGGAGATGGATGTCTTATTCCTGATTTCCAATTGTCCGCAGATCAATAATCCTTGTAATGCATACAATCCTACGCCGATTCAGCTAATGATTTGGGATGCAGTTCCTTAAATGTTAGGGATGTTGGGGGAGACTAATCTTTCAGTATTGTTGAATTCAATGCAGCCAGTCTTGCAAGATGGTGAATATGTATTTTGTACCGTTAATCAAAACCTTGAAGAGCTAATTAAATTAAATCCCATATGCTTTTTTCAAGAAGATGAAGGGATGACATTAATTCTGCTTCGCCAATCTGCGGATCGGGCTGCACTTTCTTATAATTCTGTTTTTCGGATGATTACACTATCGGTACACTCTAGTTTGGAAGCTATGGGATTTATCGCGGCGATCGCTACCAAATTATCAAAACACAACATCAGTATCAATCCCGTCTCTGCTTACTATCACGATCATCTATTTGTGCCAGTTTCTCAAGCTGATAAAGTGATGGAGTTATTGAAGGAATCTATTTAAAGATCGAAACCTAAAATTATATTTAGAGATGATTGAATTAATTGCCAATATTCTGACTCCAGAGTTCCTAGCATCCCGAGAATACGTTGATGATCGACTGAGCGAATCTGTCCCACATCAATATATCGATCTCAATCTAATCCATTAGTTTGTGAAGCTTTAACATTAACTACATAAGGAGCTTGCTTATTGCCTATCCGCAAGGGCATTACTACACTCAATAATCCATACTGATTCATGGTGTCATTTTGAAGAATTAGACAAGCTCTTGTCTTTTGTGCTTCTGCCCCGATAGTTGGATCGAGTTTTACCCATCGAATCTCACCACGCCGATAGATAAGCTTACTCTTTGGCATCAATTCCATCTCCTGCCACACAATCCCATAGAGCAATTTCCTCTAAATACTCTGGGTCTCCAGCATCCTTTAATAGAGCCGTTATCATCTCTTGCTCAAGAGCTTGTCGGCGTTGTTTAGAGAGTAGAGAATTGAGATAGCCACTACGATTACCATTAGCACATCGATCTAAAAACTGAAGAACTTCATCTTCTAATGAAATTGTTACCTTGACCATTTTATTACATCTTAATATGATTAATAAATCATACCAAATATTCATACTAACGAATCTTATATGTTCTCTAAAATTCTAATTGCTAATCGTGGTGAAATTGCCTGTCGGATTATTCGGACTTGCGATCGCCTCCATATCTCAACCGTAGCAGTGTATTCTGAAGCAGATAAATATACTCAGCACGTCTCTATGGCAGCAGAATCGGTAGCGATCGGAGGAGCATTAGCATCAGAGAGCTATCTGGGTTGGGAACGAATTTTAGAAGTAGCCAAACAAACAGGGGCAGAGGCAATTCATCCGGGCTATGGATTTTTAAGTGAGAATGCCGAATTTGCGGAAGCTTGTGTAAGGGAGGGAATCATTTTTATTGCGCCAACTCCCGATCAAATGCGAAGTTTTGGCTTAAAACATACAGCAAGAGAATTAGCCTTAGAAAATCAAGTGCCCTTACTACCCGGAACTGGGCTTTTAGCAAATGTCGAAGAAGCATTAGAGGAAGCTAATAGAATTGGTTATCCAGTCATGCTCAAAAGTTCGGCGGGCGGGGGTGGTATTGGTTTACAGCTTTGTCGAAGTACCGAGCTACTCCCCGAACTATTTGCTACAGTGCAACGCCTAAGTCAAAATAACTTTAAGCAAAGTGGGATTTATTTAGAAAGATTTGTAGAGACAGCTCGACATATTGAAGTTCAGATTTTTGGTGATGGTCGAGGACGAGTTTTAGCATTGGGCGATCGCGATTGTTCGATCCAACGGCGAAATCAAAAAGTGATAGAAGAAACTCCTGCGCCAAATATTAGTCAGGCTTTGCGTCAACAGCTATATGATGCGGCTTTACGCTTGGGTAAATCGGTTAATTATCAATCAGCAGGAACAGTAGAGTTTATATTTGATGCAAATCGTCAAGAGTTCTATTTTTTAGAAGTAAATACCCGACTGCAAGTCGAACACGGAATTACGGAGGCAGTTACAGGCATAGATTTAGTGGAATGGATGATTCGTCTTGCTAGTGGAGATTCTAGCTTTTTTGATACCTATCAACATTCTCCCCAAGGGCATGCGATCCAAGTTCGGATTTATGCCGAAGATCCAACTAAGAATTTTCAGCCTAGTTCTGGGATTCTTACTAATGTGAGATTTCCAAATGGGGTAAGATGCGATCGCTGGATTGAAACGGGAACCGAAATTACACCCTACTACGATCCGCTATTGGCAAAATTGATCGTACATGACAGTACGCGATCGGAGGCAATTAGTCAGATGCAGTCTGCTTTACATAATTCTCAAATTGCTGGAATTGAAACGAATTTAGATTACCTATCACAAATTATCCTCGATGCAAATTTCAACTCCGAAAATCACTCAGAAATTATCAGCACCAAATTTCTTAACTCCTTTACTTACCTACCCAAAACTATAGATGTCTTAGAAGCAGGAACCTTGACTACCATCCAAGACTATCCCGGTCGCATCGGTTATTGGAATGTTGGGGTGCCACCTTCAGGAGCAATGGATACCTTAGCATTACGCTATGCAAATCGTTTACTGAGAAATTCTGAATCCTGTGCTGCTTTAGAATTCACAGTCAATGGAGCAACATTAAAATTCAACACGGATACAATAATTTGTCTGACGGGCGCGGACATGCAGGCAGAAGTGGATAACGATAAAGTTCTCTTGTGGCAGCCATACTCAGTCAAAGCGGGCAGCATTTTACGCATGAGTAGAATTATTGGGAATGGACTTCGGACTTATCTAGCAGTGCAGAATGGTTTTGATGTGCCAGATTATTTAGGGAGTAAGTCTACTTTCACTTTAGGCAAATTTGGGGGGCATTGTGGCAGAATTCTCAGAGTTGGAGATGTGCTGAAGCTTAATTCTGTGAGTGATTCAACAAGTGATTCGACTTCACAACTTCTGCCTTTACTATCAGAACTGATTCCCGAATATCCCGATCGCTGGGAAATTAATGTACTCTATGGACCTCATGGCGCACCTGACTTTTTTACCGATGCCGATATAGAGATGTTCTTTTCTACTGATTGGGAAGTGCATTATAATTCTGCCCGTACTGGGATTAGACTAATTGGCACAAAGCCACAGTGGGCACGTAAAGATGGTGGTGAAGCGGGTCTGCATCCATCTAACATTCACGATAATGCCTATGCCGTGGGAGCAATTGACTTCACGGGTGATATGCCGATTATTTTGGGCGTGGATGGACCTAGTTTGGGAGGATTCGTTTGTCCTGCCACGATCGCCCGCTCAGAACTCTGGAAAATTGGACAACTCAAACCCAGTAATACTATTAGATTTAAGCGTATTAGCCACGAGCAAGCATTACAGCAAAAATTCATCCAAGATCGGCAAATCGCTGCACTCCAAACTTCATCTTATAATTTAACGGATAATTTAACGGATAATTCAACCCAATCCATCATTTCTTTAACCAATGACTCGACCTTAAATCTTCAATCTCTAAATCAAGATGCTATCCTTCATCACATCGATTCCAGTTCCGATCGTATTCCAGATCGAATTTCGGTGAAATACCGCCGTTCGGGAGATGATAATGTGCTAGTTGAATATGGTGAGATAGTACTGGATCTAAATTTGCGCTTTCGGGTTCATGCTCTGATGGAATGGATCGAAGAGCATCATCTATCAGGAATTTTAGAATTAACTCCGGGCATCCGATCGCTCCAAATTCATTATGATAATCAGTCTTTATCCCTTGAGAAATTACTAGAGACTCTAATTATTGCTGAAACCGAACTATCATCAATTAGCGATATGCAAGTCCCTACTAGGATAGTCCATCTTCCTTTATCTTGGGATGATGCCTCTACGCAATTGGCAATCGAAAAATATATGCGATCGGTTAATCCTAAAGCTCCTTGGTGTCCTAGTAATATTGAATTTATTCGCCGCATCAATGGATTAGAAAGCATAGAAGTTGTTAAAGAAATTATCTTTAATGCTAGTTACTTAGTTTTGGGCTTGGGAGATGTCTATTTGGGCGCACCCGTGGCTACTCCAATCGATCCTCGTCATCGGCTTGTGACCACAAAATATAATCCTGCCCGCACTTGGACTCCTGAAAATGCTGTAGGAATTGGTGGGGCTTATATGTGTGTCTATGGGATGGAAGGACCCGGCGGGTATCAATTATTTGGGCGCACGATCCAAATGTGGAATACTCACTATCAAACCGCAGATTTTATCAATGGCAAACCTTGGCTATTGAGATTCTTCGATCAAATTCGCTTTTATCCCGTCTCCGCATTAGAATTATTAGAACTGCGTCAGGACTTCATTCATGGCAAATTTAGGTTGCAAATCGAAGAAGAGATTTTTAGCTTAAAAAAATACAATCAGTTTCTCCAATCTATTTCAGAATCTACAGCTACTTTTAAAACCAACCAGCAAACTGCCTTTGAAGCCGAACGCGATCGCTGGGCAGTAGATAATCTTTTAGTCGAAGACCTAGATAATATAATTCCAATTGAGGATAACAAGTTTGAACTACCGCCCAATAGCAAACTGGTAATCTCTCAAATTCCCGCTAATGTCTGGCAAATTGTGACAAAAGTAGGTGCCAAAATTCAAGCAGGCGATCGCTTAATAGTTTTAGAATCAATGAAAATGGAAATGACTATAGTTGCCGAGCTATGTGGCACAGTTACTAATATTCTCTGTAGCGAAGGACAGATGGTATCGGCAGGACAAGGATTGGTTGTAATTCAACCTGCCTAAAAAATTCTATAGAAAAATTCTAGAGTTTGATTAG